>JABHYI010000251.1 GCA_018656255.1 Bacteroidota bacterium | reverse complement strand
CCAATGGTAGCTCTTATTATGTTCTTGCTTATCATGGTAGACAAGACTTTTGGAATGTCTTCAAATTTAAGAACCCTTTGCACTATGTGTGGAGCAGATAAAAAAACAGATTTTTTTAAATTTGACTGGAAAGCACAGAAATGGAATTTAATTGTAGCTACAGGAACAGTAATTGGAGGATATATTGGTGCTAATTTTTTGACTTCAGAATTAGCAGTTGCCATCGATGCTAAAACTATTTCAAAGTTAAACACACTTGGCATTGCAAGTGCAGGTAATGCATATCTACCCAAAGAATTATTTGTCATTACAAACTCGACTGGTGCTTTTTTAAATGTAAAACAAGTGATACTTCTAGGTATTGGAGGTTTACTAGTAGGATTTGGAGCCAGGTATGCAGGGGGATGCACCTCTGGACATGCCATATCTGGCTTAAGTAATTTACAGCTACCATCATTAATGGCAGTGATAGGATTTTTTATAGGAGGACTACTGATGGTTCACCTAATTTTCCCAATGATATTTTAAAAAATGAGAACAGGTATATATCTATTTATCGGTATCCTTTTTGGAATTACTATGTTTAAATCTGAGGCTGCTTCTTGGTTTAGAATCTATGAAATGTTCAGCTTTGACTCTTTTCATATGTATGGTATTATTGGCTCTGCGCTAGTTATTGGAGTAATAGTGGTTCAAACCATAAAACACTTTAAAATAAAATCTTTTTATGGTGAAGCAATTACATTCACTAACAAAGAAAAAGGGTTTAGCCGCTATATCTTTGGTGGAATTATTTTTGGATTAGGCTGGGCATTAGCTGGCGCTTGTCCAGGACCAATGTTTGCATTGCTAGGAGCTGGTTTTTTGCCAATAGGAATTGTAATACTCGCTGCTGTTTTAGGAACTTTTTTGTATGGCGTAGTAAGAAAAAAACTACCTCATTAAGGTTACTCTATCTCTATTTTGACCTTTTTTAAGGTAATATTCCATCTGTAACCAACATTAATATTTCCTATTGAACCGAAATCAATAGGATTACCCTCAATAGAAGCGATCCAAGATTTCTCTTTAGTAGTAGAAAAACTAGTTTGCAAGTACACAGTAGGAGGCCAAGGTCTTACTCCAACAACAACATTTGTATTATTAAAACGTTTTCCTACTCCAATTTTTCCGGTAACAAGGGTTGGAAATGCAAAACCAACTTCGTACTCAAAAATAAGATTTTCTTTATTAATAAATGTGGTACCCCAAAGTGCAGAACCACCAGGAAAAGGAATAAGTGAGTCATAAGAAAGAAACGCAACACCAAAATTCCACTCAAAGAAAGAAGTTTTTGTAATCTCACTACTATTGTCAGTGTTTGAGAATGTAGTAGATTCCTGTGCTTTGATGGAGAACGAAAATAACAGAACAAATATAAAAATGGGTAGTGATTTTTTCATGATAAATTAATTGGTTAATGCTTTAGATGTAAATAACAACTAAAATATAGTAACTACCAAAGTATTTCAACACATATTAACATCCATAAAAAAAGGAATTACATCACTGTAACTCCTTTTTTAATGAAAGTTATACCCTTCAATATTTAATAATACATGCTATTTATTTGGTATTCCGTTACCTCCTCCAAAAGGAGCCCAGCTTGAATGCATTATTTTCCAACCATTTTCTGTTGAAATCCAAACAGAAGAGGCTCTTGTACTATAATCTACTTTATCTTCTTCTCCTACTGTGTAATCTCCTTTGGCGTAAAAGGTAAGTACAGCAGTTCTTGAATCTGGTGAAAGAGCTACATTGATGTCATATAAATCAAACTCTCCCCATTTAGCTGCTGGCTCAGTATTAAAACCCTCAGTACTCATTGTATAAAACTTGCTTAAGTTTGAGTCTCCAGTTGAAAAAACGATGTTCTTATCAACATACTTGTTGAATTCTTCTGAGTTTTGTGTGAGAATAGCTTCTTGAAGATTTACAGCATTTTCTTTTAAAGCACTTATAATATCTTCGTCAGAGATTGAGGCTGTTGGTTCAACCGTTTGTTGACAAGCTGTAATTAATATCACAGCCATAAATAGAAATAACTTTTTCATATTTTAATATATTGGTTAGTCGTAAATTTATACATATTAATTATATATAACAAGTAAACTATAGGCCATATCCTCCTGCGTTTAGTTCAGCTATTTCTAAACCTTTTGAGATGAGTGAAAACAAGTTTAAGTTTAAAATTAAATTTTGTAAGTTTAATGTTATGAATAAACATAAAGAACCTAAGTCTTGGATTGTTAAACTATTCCCTTCAGTAAATCAATTCAATAGCAAAATCTTTTCAAACAACACAAAAAAAATTATTTTAAATGCAGTAGCTCTTTTTATTGTAGTGACATTTACATTTTACGTGGAAAGTGTTGGAGATGAATATAAAAACAGAGAAAAATATTTAAATATCTCAAAGAAAATATTGAGTGAATTATATCTTATTTCTGACTATACCGATTTATATATCTCACAAACGGATAACCTTCTTCCTATGTATGAAAAACAAATTGATAGATGGGATAACGATAATGACAGCATATTTATTGATCATTTTAAAAACAAGAATGCTCCAAATGGCAAATATTATTACGCGCCATTAGGTTTGTTTACAAACACCAAAGTTTATAACCCTCCGAGAATAGAGTATAAAACTTTTTCAAAGGGAACACAAGATTTCTTTTTAATCAATTCGGAAATTTCTAATAGAATATTCGAATTATATGAAGGGTCTGATATTCAATACCTTTCTAAAGAAACTGCTAAAAATGAAGAAAAATATATCAATCAGTTTATTGATAGAGTTGAAAAGAAATGGATTGAAGACTTACCTTCAGTAGATACAGAATCAAAAGAGTTTTGGATTAAAAACAGAAAATATATTCAAAATGATAAGTTTTTAAAACATCTTTTTAAAAAAAGGTATGATTTATGGAGATTCATCGTAAAAGACCAACTTTCATATCAAAATGAAATAATTAAAAAGGAGATTAAAAGTTTAGATAGTGTTGTACAATTAATGAATGACGAATCATATTTTTTTTATTGGAAAATTGACTAAACCATAGGCCGTATCTTCCTGCGTTGAGTTCAGCTATTTCTAAACCTCGTAAATAGGTTAAACTTACATTTCTTATATTTGAGTATGAAATTAAAAAAATGGAAGGCATTAGTCTTTATGTACATTTCGGTTGGTTCAAGTTTTATCTTATTAGGATTTATGTTTTATGATGATCCTCAATACAGATATGTTATGTTGCCGCTATGTACTATTGGATGGTTCGCTTTTGTTTATGAGGCTATAAGGATATACAGAAAGAATAGAACCTAAACCATAGGCATATCTTCTTCTTTTAATTCGGCAACTTCTAAACCTCTTACCTAGGTTAAAATACCCTAAAAAAGATAATTAAAGTGGATAGAAAATAAAAAAGGGAACTAGATTTCTCCAGTTCCCTTGTAAATAGTAGTGACCTCGACAAGATTCAAACTTGTAACCTCTTGAGCCGTAATCAAGTGCGCTATTCAGTTGCGCCACGAGGCCGTTTAGAAACAATAAAATGATTTGTTTCGGGGTGCAAATATAGAAAAATAGAATAAACCAATGCTAGTATTTTATATAAAAAACATTGATTTGGCATTTATTTTAAACTTGCACTACATCCATGCAAACTGCAAACAAACATACTTTTGACAATCTAAGACAAAGGCACTAAATTCAGAATTAAGAGTAGCAAGAGTAGTTACACCTGTTATTGGATTTCTGCACTAAGGCCAGCCTCAAGTAATATACTGCAAGGCTTTT
This sequence comes from Bacteroidota bacterium, assembly GCA_018656255.1. Classification (GTDB taxonomy): domain Bacteria; phylum Bacteroidota; class Bacteroidia; order Flavobacteriales; family Flavobacteriaceae; genus Patiriisocius. The sequence goes on along the minus strand of JABHYI010000251.1, from coordinate 4,422 downwards.
CAAGCTCCTTATAAGGACCTGTTTTAACGCCACACTTGCCTTTGTAATGAACAATCAAAGAACATTGCTCTGCCTGCTCAGGAGTATGATCACAAGCATATATAAGCATCTCAATAACATGATCAAAGGTGTTTACCTCATCGTTAAACAAGATAATTTGGTGCTCTATGGCTTCTTGCTCCAGTGTATCAAACTCTTCTTGTATTTTTTCTTTAGTATTTATCACAATTAAAAAGTAAATTCAAATAATACAATCAATCCTTAAAGAGTAAACTTTGCCCCTACCCAGTTGTTACGCTCTTTGTTTCCAACAAATGTAAAACCTAATTTGCTGCAGGCCTGTTTTATAACAGGTAAATCTTGGGTGTAAAACCCACTCAAAAATAAGGTACCCCCAGCAAGTAAACTCTCCTTATAAACTCCCATATCATTAAGCAGTATATTTCTATTAATATTGGCTATTACAGTGTGGTATTTATCTTTGGGTATTTTTGTGGCATCCCCTAAAGAAACAGTAATAAAATTACACTTATTTCTAGAGATGTTTTCCTGGCTATTTTCTACACACCAAGGGTCAATATCTATAGCATCTAGGTTCTTTGCGCCTCTTTTTTCAGCAAGAATAGCAAGAACAGCAGTTCCACATCCCATATCCAAAACAGTTTTTCCTTGAAAATCATTTTCAAGAATATGCTGCAGCATCATAAAGGTGGTTTCATGATGCCCCGTCCCGAAAGACATTTTAGGCTCTATGATTATTTCATAAGCGCAGTTATAGGGAGTATGAAAAGGAGCTCGAACAGCGCAGGTATCATCTACAACAATAGGATCAAAATTTTGTTCCCAAGCTGCATTCCAATTTATTTGTGCAATCTCTTTTCTTTGAAATGTTATTTCAAATTCTGGAGAGCCCAACACCTGAATATCTTCTAGTATAGCCGGGCCACACTCCTCTTTTTGAATATACGCCAAAACCCCCGTTTGATCTTCAACAAAACTCTCAAATCCGGCATAGCCAAGCTGAGCAATTAAAATTTCTGTACCTGGTTGCAAGGGAGACACTGTGAAATGATACTCTATATATATAGACATACTATAAAAATTGGATGGTTTTAAAACCTACTCAAAAGCATTAATAATAGCCGTAAAATCTGCAGCATTTAGCGCCGCGCCTCCAATAAGGCCTCCGTCAACATCTTCTTTACCAAATATCTCTTTAGCATTGCCAGGCTTTACACTACCACCGTAAAGTATAGAAACATCTTGAGAAACATCTGTGTCAAAAACCTCAGACAAGGTATTTCTTATAAAATGATGCATTTCTTGGGCTTGGTCTGGGGTAGCAGTCTCTCCAGTTCCTATTGCCCATACAGGCTCATAGGCAAGAATTACATTGTTCCAGTTTTCTTTTTCTATATGGAAAATCCCTTCTTGTAATTGTTGTCTAACAACATCAAAATGGTTTCCTGCTTTTCTGTCAGAGAGTTCTTCCCCAAAACAAAAGATAATAGTCATCTCATTTTCTAGAGCAGTGTTTACTTTGGCTGCAAGAAGCGCATTGGTTTCACCAAAAATAGCGCGACGTTCACTATGTCCTAAAATAACAACCTCAACGCCAACACTCTTGAGCATTGCTGCAGAAACCTCTCCTGTATATGCCCCTGTAGCCTCTTGATGCATATTTTGAGCTGCTACTAAAATCTCTGTATCCAAAAGAGCTTGATTAGCACTTTGTAAATTTGTAAAGGGTGGCGCTACAATAACAGATACATCATCTGTGATGTCTTGTTCTTTTAAAGTGTCTAAAAGGTGATAGGTTTGCGAGATGTCACAATTCATCTTCCAGTTTCCTGCTACTATATTTCTTCTCATAATTCAGTATTTGTTTTACTAATTGTTTTTTAATGCCTCTTGTATTCTATAATCATCTATGGCAATCGCTCTGTAGAGTGAAATTTTTCCCGTTGTATCAATAACCATGTACCTTGGTATCCAATCCAAGTCTATGGCGGTGGCAAAAGGACCTTTCCAACCAGATGACATAAAATAATGTTCTCCTACAAGGTTGTATTTTTTAATTCCTTTTTTCCAGCTGTCAATACCTTTATCTAGCGATAAAAATAAAAATGTTGTTTTTGGAAAATCTTCCTGTAATTTCTTTAACTGCGGCATAGACTTTATACAATCTCTGCACCAGGCCGCCCAAATATCAATAAAAATAGTTTCTCCCTTGTGGGTTTCTAGAACACTTCCAAAACTAGTTTGCACTCCATCTATAGACACAAAAACATCTGCCAGTGCCTTGTCAGGAAACTCTACAAGATCTTGCCCCTTAGAGCAACTAGAAAAAAATAAGAAAAGCAATACCGCTATATATTTCATTGTTTTGTTTTTTAGACTCTAATTTTTGGGTCAAGCCAACCGTATAGAATATCTACAAAGATATTGATTACTATAAACAAACTAGCAATAACAATAACCGTTCCCATAATAACAGGAAGATCACTTTTATTTAACGCGTCTACTATTTCTTTACCTATGCCATTCCAACCAAAAATAAACTCAACAAAAACAGCACCCGCAAGCATAGAGGCAAACCATCCAGAAATAGCTGTCACAACAGGGTTTAAAGAATTTTTTAAAGCATGCCTTCCAATTACTGCTGTTTGTGAGAGCCCTTTTGCTTTGGCCGTTGTAATATAATCTTGGTTTAATACCTCTAGTAAAGAATTGCGCATTAATTGACTAACCACCGCAAGAGGTCTAATACCTAAAACAATTGCAGGTAATACTAAGTTTTTCCATTGTATGTAGGTACCATTTCCAAAATCATCAACCTCATACAAACTGCCTGTCATTTGAAGCCCCGTGTATCTGTGCAGCACAAACCCAAATACCCAAGCAAATAAAATAGCACTAAAAAAAGAAGGAACACTCATCCCTAAAGTGCTTATTAGTTGAATAGCTTTGTCTAGCCAACGATCTTTATAAAGTACAGACACAATACCCAAAAACACCCCTAACAACATTGCTATCACTATAGAACTTAAAGCCAACACAACAGTATTAGGCAAGGTTTGCGCAATAACGGCACTCACTTTTTTTCCACTTTTTTGAAAAGACTCTCTTAAATAGGGAAACTTTACTACAACACTTCCGCCACCAGCAGTAAACAGATGTAGAGCACTGTATTTTTTGGGAGCTAAAAAGGTATAATCTGAAGCTTTATTGCTATGGTATGATATGGGCGAAAGGTCATTGATGTAAAACAAATACTGGGTAAAAATAGGTTTGTCAAGGCCGTACTTTTTTTGAACCGCAGCTATTTGCTCTTTATTTTGATTTTGACCAAGCATCATTTTGGCTGGGTCATCGGGTAGCATGTTAAATAACATAAAAATCACAGATACTACGCCAAAGAGCGTGAGGGTTGCATATCCTATTTTTTTAAATGTATATTTTATCACGTTTAATTAGTTTATACTATCTAAAGCTGTAACTGGAATATCAGTAGCCATAGAAGTATTTTTTAATGCTTTGAGTTTTAATTGATCAACATCATTAAAATGTAATTTTTGCAAAATGGTTCCTTTTTCGAGCCTGATGATACTTGGATTACTTCTAATAATGGTTTTTAGGGCAGTCATGTCACAGAAATAGAATTTAAAATCGAGATCGTATTTGGCTGCAAGTTTCTCTGTCTCTGAGGTAGATGATGCAGAGATGCCAATAACGGTATACCCTTTTTCAAGGGCGGTATCTGTAGCCTCTTTAATAGCAATAAAGCCCTCGTTTTGTGCTACATTAAGGTTGTAAGCAATCACTACCAAAAGATGTTCTTCTTCTAGCATTTGGGTGGTATAATCTGTACCATCACGCTCTATACTAAAATCATGAATAGGTGGCTCGTACCCTTTTTGAAGTACACTTGTCTCAACGCCAAGTAATGTACCATCTATTTTGGGATCCTCTCCTCTATTTATAACTGTTTTTTGCTGGCCATTTACATCAAAGCTCCAGTTGTATTGATATACTGCTCTAGGTGCATTTGCAGGTGTTTGCATGCCCTTGGTTATGTTTGTTCCTATTTTATAGGCTCTAAAGTCTATCACTGGTAAATGCTCCAACACATGAAGCCCTAACCATAAACACAATATCAAGGATATAAAAACAGAAATACTCCTCACCCCTTTTGAGAAAAAAGGCTGTATGTACCTACTTCCTTTATACAAAAAGAGTATTAGTATAAGCAGCACAACATCCTTAGAAAATGATTCCCAGGGAGTAAGTTTGAGCGCATCACCAAAACAACCACAATCTGTAACTTTATTAAAATATGCAGAGTAAAAAGTTAGAAAAGTAAAAAATACAATCATGAGTAGTAAACTCCATAACGTGAATTTTCTGGCATATCCCACAATG
>JABHYI010000131.1 GCA_018656255.1 Bacteroidota bacterium | reverse complement strand
CTGCTTACTTTAGAGACATTTGCAAACCCACCCAAATTCAGACAATAATCATATTGCGAAAAAAGCAATAGATCACCCAAAGGCACTAATGGGGCTCCTTGCCCTCCAAAAAGTAAATCCTGAACCCTGAAATCACAAACAACTGTTTGTTTGATAATTTTTGAAATCTGCTCCAAATTACCAATCTGTAACGTAATCCCTTGATCGGGCCGGTGTAAAACGGTATGGCCGTGACTACATACAGCGTCCAAATCTTTAATGTTATTCTCTTCAATAAATATTTTAATAATACCGCCCAAATACTTGGTATACTCCAAATCAAGTTGAGTTAACTCCTCTGGAGAGAAATCAACTGCACTTTGTAATCTACTCTTCCAATGGGTTGAATATGCAATGGTTTTTGCAAGGGGCATCTCATAGGCTATTTTTTCTTGCATATTAAAATAACAAAGCGCCAAATCAACACCATCAAGAGAGGTGCCACTCATTACACCCAACACTTTATAACGCTGTTTTTTCATACCCTAAATATCATAAAAAAAGCAATACATAACAAGGGTGATAAAAGTTTATTTTAGACCCACAAAGAGTTTATATGCTGCGCATTAAAGCTCAAAAACGACAATGTTGCAATTTTAAAGTGTAAAAATAAAAACAATGGAATTACATATTTAGCAACAATTGGGCTTTTGAGAATTATGTTTTTAGCACTATCTTTACAAACACAACGTTTTATTGAATTTTAAACAAAATATATGGATTTTAATCTATCTGAAGAACATTTAATGATACGCGAGGCAGCTCGTGATTTTGCAAAACAAGAATTACTTCCGGGTGTTGTTGAACGTGACAACAAACAAGAGTTCCCAAAAGAGCAAGTAAGAAAAATGGGGCAGCTTGGCTTTATGGGTATGATGGTAGACCCAAAATACGGCGGTGGCGGTATGGACACTCTAAGTTATGCAATCGTTGTAGAAGAATTAAGCAAGATAGATGCTTCAAGTTCTGTTATTGTTTCTGTAAACAACTCATTGGTGTGTTATGGTATTGAAAAATATGGAAATGAGCAGCAAAAACAAAAATACCTAACAAAACTTGCTACTGGAGAAGCCTTAGGAGCATTTTGTTTAAGTGAACCAGAAGCAGGAAGTGATGCAACATCGCAAAAAACTACAGCTATAGATAAAGGAGATCATTATATTTTAAATGGTACAAAAAACTGGATCACAAATGGTGGCAGCGCAGATTACTATTTAGTAATTGCCCAGACAGACAAAGAAAAAGGACACCGTGGCATCAACGCTTTTATTGTTGAAAAAACATGGGACGGTTTTGAAATAGGACCTAAAGAAGATAAATTAGGTATTAGAGGTAGTGACACCCACACGCTAAACTTCAATGATGTAAAGGTTCCTAAAGAGAATAGAATTGGTGAAGACGGATTTGGTTTTAAATTTGCCATGAAAACGCTCTCTGGCGGCCGTATTGGTATCGCGGCACAAGCACTAGGTATTGCCGGCGGAGCATTCGAGATGGCTCGTGATTATTCTAAAATAAGAAAGTCATTTGGCACAGAAATATGCAACCATCAAGCCATTGCATTTAAACTGGCAGATATGCACCTAGAGATTGAAGCAGCGCGCTATTTGGTGTACAAATCTGCCTGGGACAAAGACAACGGCAACAACTATGATACCTCTAGCGCTCTGGCAAAATTAAAGGCAAGTAAAGTTGCCATGGAAGTTTCTGTAGAGGCTGTACAAATCCATGGAGGAAATGGTTTTGTAAAAGAATACCATGTAGAACGCATGATGCGTGATGCTAAAATCACTCAGATATATGAAGGTACAAGTGAAATTCAAAAAATTGTAATTTCAAGAAGTTTACTGAAAGACTAACCTACAGTTTCCAAATAATAAAAAAAACCCTAACAAGCGAGTTAGGGTTTTTTTTATTGTGTTTTTTAATGCAATTGGGTGCTATTTCTTACGTATAAAAACAGTTACTGGCACCCCGTGGAAATCAAACTCTTTCCGTAGTTGATTTTCTAAAAAGCGTTTATACGGCTCTTTTACGTATTGCGGCAAATTAGCAAAAAATGCAAAACTTGGCCAAGGTGTTGGCAATTGAGTAATGTATTTTATCTTAATATACTTCCCTTTGTACTGAGGAGGTGATGTGTGCTGTATAATTGGCAACATCGTATCATTCAAGGTACTTGTCTTAATTTTCTTGGTACGGTTTTGATACACCTCAACAGCTGTTTCTATTGCCTTGTATATACGCTGCTTGTTAAGCACAGACATAAAAACAATTGGCACATCTGTATAAGGTTCACATTGTTTTTTAATATACTTTTCAAAATCTTTAGCGCTTTGATTGTCTTTTTCTATTAAATCCCACTTGTTTGCCAAAATAACAACACCTTTATTATTTCTATGGGCAAGCCAAAAGATGTTTTGTACCTGTCCATCAAAACCACGAGAGGCGTCAAAAACCAATATAATAACATCACAATGCTCAATAGCTCTTACACTCCGCATTACAGAATAAAATTCTAAATCTTCTTTTACTTTACTCTTTTTACGGATTCCTGCAGTATCCACCAAATTAAACTCAAAACCAAAACGCTTGTATCTTGTATCGATACTATCTCGGGTTGTTCCTGCAATATCGGTAACGATATATCTGTCTTCTCCAATTAAGGAGTTGATGAAAGAAGACTTTCCCGCATTTGGACGTCCCACTACAGCAAATCTTGGCAAGGTTTCCTCATCAGCTTCAACAGCCTCTGGAAGTGCTTTTACAAGATCGTCTAGTAAATCTCCTGTTCCACCACCATTGATACTTGAAATGGTATAAAAACGCTCAAATCCTAGAGAGTAAAACTCTACAGCATCTTGAGCTCTTTTTGAGTTATCTACTTTATTTATAGCAAGAAAAACTGGTTTTTTACTTTTTCTTAGCAATTGAGCTACATCTTCATCCATACCCGTAACACCACTTTCAACCTCAACCATAAAGATAATGGCATCTGCCTCATCAATGGCAAGCTCTACTTGCTTGTCAATCTCTGCCTCAAAGATATCATCGCTCCCAACTACATATCCTCCCGTGTCTATGAGCGAAAACTCCTTACCGTTCCAATCACTCTTCCCGTAATGACGATCTCTAGTAACACCACTTACGGCGTCTACAATAGCCTCACGGCGTTGTATTAATCTATTAAAAAATGTAGACTTCCCTACGTTTGGACGTCCTACAATAGCAACAATACTCATAGTTTCTGAAATTTTCTAGTCTGCAAAAGTACTCTTTTAGATTTGATATTAGGCAGGAAGTATTGAGTCTTTATTTCCTTTGTATTTTGGGCTTTACACATCCTTAGCCATTGTAGCCAAACCTTCGTAATTGCCTATCGCTATTACGCCAGTTTTTATTGACTTTTACATAGGTTTCTAGGTGAATTTGTTTTCCGAAAAACTTTTCTAAATCTTTCCTAGACTCAACCCCTATGCGCTTTATAGCCTCCCCTTTGTGTCCAATAATGATTCCTTTTTGAGAATCACGCTCTACCATAATAACCGCTCGAATTCTTATAATATCTTCGTCCTCAAAGAATTCTTCGGTTTCTATCTCTACACTGTAGGGAATCTCTTTTTTGTAGTGCATCAAGATTTTCTCTCTAATGGTTTCGTTCACAAAAAAGCGTTCGGGTTTGTCTGTAAGTTGATCTTTTGGGTAAAATGCTGGTGATTGTGGCAGCAAATCTATAATGCGTTTAAAAACTTCTGAAACCCCAAAGTTCTCTAGGGCAGAGATAGCAAAAATCTCTGCATTAGGCACTTTTTCTTGCCAAAGGGTCATTGACTCTTTTAAAGAGGTTTCATCTCCTTTATCTATCTTATTTATAAGAAGCAATACCGGTATTTTACTATTGGTTATTTTACTGAAAAAGGCTTCATCTTTTAATTCTTTCTCGCCAAGTTCAACGATGTACAATAAGACATCTGCATCATCAAAAGCAGATTTCACAAAATCCATCATGCTTTCTTGCAGCTGATATGCCGGTTTAATGATACCAGGTGTGTCACTTAGCAACATCTGGAAATCATCTCCGTTGACAATCCCTAAAATTCTGTGACGTGTAGTTTGTGCCTTTGAGGTAATAATAGATAAGCGTTCTCCCACAAAAGCATTCATAAGGGTGCTCTTACCCACATTAGGATTTCCAATGATATTTACAAAACCTGCCTTGTGTGGTGTATTTTCCATGTGGCAAAGATAACTACAAAAAAGAGAGACGTAACCCTGGGGTGTAGATAAATATTTTAAACCAGTATCAAAAAAGCCCTTAGATGTAAGGGCTACGTAAGGTAAAGTAAAATGTAACCAGTGACTATTGGTTTTCTTCCCATTTCCAGGCAGATAACAAGGCTTGCTCTAAAGTGTGCTCAGCCTTCCAACCCAATACATTATTTGCCTTGGTTGTGTCTGCAAAAGCTTGTATAACATCACCCTCTCGCCGGTCTACAATCTTATAATTTAATTTTTTTCCTGTAACAGATTCAAAAGCAGTAATAACCTCTAGGACAGAAGATCCCTTTCCTGTACCAACATTGTAAAAATCAAAGTTAGTTGCTTGACCATTTGCTAGTAATTTTTTTAAAGCCGTCACATGAGCTTGTGCCAAATCTACCACATGAATATAATCTCTAATG
>JABHYI010000171.1 GCA_018656255.1 Bacteroidota bacterium | reverse complement strand
CTTTTAACAGGAAGATACCCGTAGATGTTTTGGTAGATTTAACTGGAGAAATCATACAACCAGAATTAAATTTTAACATAGACTTTCCTAGAACCAGCTCAACGGTGAAAAGCGAATTAGAGTTTAAACTGCAAAGCAAAGAAGAAATAGAGAAACAGGCCATCTTTTTATTAACCACCGGAAGTTTTGTAAACGAAGGTATGGGTGGTGCAAATTTTGCAGGCACTTTGGTAGATAGAGTTAGTGATTTAGTAAACGGTTTATTTGCAGATGAAGATGGTACCTTTAATGTGGGTTTAGATTATTCTCAAGGAAATAGAACACCCAATCTGCAAACCGCAGATCGCGTAGGTATATCTCTTCAAAGTAAAATAAATGAGCGTATTTTAATTAACGGGAAGGTGGGTATTCCTGTGGGTGGAGCCAATGAGACTGCTATTGCTGGAGATATTGAAGTGCAATGGCTAATCAATGAAGATGGTACTCTTAGGATGAATTTCTTTAACCGTCAGGCAGATATACAGTTTATTGGTGAAGATCAAATTTTTGAACAAGGTCTAGGGATGTCATACAATGTAGATTTCAATACCTTAAGTGAGCTCATAGAAAAACTATTTAATAAAAAGCTGACCCTAGAGGGTGATGGGTTGGATACGCCTTTTGTACCTGATGATACAAGTTTTCCAGCCAATTTTAATGAAGATAAAAAAAGGGAATAAGCTTTTTTATAAACTAGCAATCATCGAGATTTCTACATTTACAAACTTGGGCAAGTTTGCAACCTCTACCGTTTCTCTTGCTGGTGCTGTTGCCTCATTAAAATAAGTAGCATACACCTTATTGATAGCTGCAAAGTTATGCATATCACTCACAAAAATACTCGCCTTTATTACGTGCTCAAAATTCATGCCTGCTGCCTGTAAAACCGCTCTTAGATTCTCCATCACAAGGCGTGTCTCTGCTTTTATATCTTCTATCTCCAAATCACCTGTTGTTGGGTTAATTGCTATTTGTCCTGAGGTGTATAGCATGTTTCCAAATTGTATGGCTTGGCTGTAAGGGCCAATAGGAGCAGGAGCCTTGTCTGTGTGAATTATTTTTTTCATAATTTTTATGTTGTCTGTATATGGCCTTACTCGATATTATAGCTGCCTGTCTGATTCTCTACGTTTGTCGTACTTTATGTCACTAAGGACACTAGATTTAATACCAATAAAAAAGTACCATGAGGTGTTTACAGAGCCAATAGGAGTCCAGTTAAAACTCATTTTCCAGCTTTCCAAATCGCGTTGAAATCTAAACTGAGTTGTGGTAACCCCTTTGTTTTTAAAGTCATAGCCTGAAGACATACCAACTTTCCAGCGTGGGCTTAATTCTAGATTAGAACTAAACATCAATGATTGTGATGAGATCTCATTTTCTCGTTTTTGATTTCCGTAGGTAATGGTGTATGCCATGCGTATATCCCAGGGTATGGTAAAGTTGTACCAATCTTTATTGGTTACTCTTTGGGTGTCTTGATTATCATCATCATCAAAGGTGTTATCTCCAAATCTTGTGGTATTGTCTCCAAAAAGATCATCTTGACGGCCTCCGTTTCTAAAGGTTTGGTCATCACTATCTTTGTCACTCTTTTTGTCTTTAAAATCTTTACTAGAAAAAGAGTAATTAAGGCTAATGTTTCCTCGCGTAAGTCTAAACAAACTCCCTCCGTTATCGATGTTAAATACATCAATGCGCTGGTTGTTATTATTAAGCGCATAAGGGTCTAGAGACCCGCTAAAGTTAACATCAAGTTTAGGTATAATTGGTATGGCCCCAGAAACATTAACAGCACTCCATTGCAGGGAATCTCCTGCAACATTGTAAGCGGTACCAAAATTTAAATTATTAAGAAGTATTCTTTTCTTTGGCTTTTGGGCTGTGGTGTCTGGGTCTCTAACCTTGGCCTCAAGGGTATTGCTAATACCAATACCTATGTTGCTAGAAAAACGATTTCCAGGAGCGCCAAAGAGTGTGTTTTCAAACCTAGAGTACTGGACTATTTCTTCGTTTATTTCTGGATCTGCGGTAACAGGTACAACGTATTGGTCATAGTACTGTTCAAAGCCAGGGTTTATATTGTAGGATACAGAGGGCCTTACCACATGGCGTATTTTTTGTATTCTGCTATCCTTGTCACCAACATTAAAAGTACCGTAGAGTGTGGTTCCCAGACTCATGTTAAAATTATAGGTTCTAAAACTGTCAAAACCACTTACGGTATCTCTAGCAACACCCCCATTACCTTGGTTTAGGCTTTCATCATACCTCTGATTAAAGGTAGTGAAACTCCAAGTTTCTGTATAGGTTGTACTTGCAGAGGCGCTCAGGTGGTCTAGAATTTTAAAGTTTGTGCTCAGCGGTATTCTATGCTGTACTCCAATAAGGGCATTGTCAAACATTTCAGACTTTAAAAACAAGGAGTCTGTGGTTTGTATTCTGTTTTGAGCCGTTACATCATATTGAAAATTAATGTTCTGAATTATTCCTTTTTTTCTTCCATTTTTGGGAGCGAACGGAAATACTCTAGCCATGTTTGCATTTATATTTGGCAAGGATAGGTTGATCTTCTCGGTTTGGGTATTCTGTTGCAGATTAAGAGCTACAGAAGTGTTTATCTGCGGTTCTCCTTCAAAAGTCTTAGAGTAGCTCACAGAAGAGTTTAAGGTGTTTACAAGTGCACTAGAGTTGTTAAACTGGTTGATAGATTGCTGAAAATAGCGACTGCTACCAAAGTTTACAGATGCATTAAAGCGGGAGCTTGGACTTGATTTTTGATCCTGAGAGTGATTCCATTGTATGTTGTAGGATGAACTTTGACTGTAATCAGGGAACCCTCTATCACTGTTAACAAGGCTTTCATACCTCATGTTTATATTTCCACGAAACTTATATTTTAAAGCATAACTAGATTGTGCCCGAAGGCCATAACTACCATTGCTGTAATAGTCTCCAAGAAGGGTAAGGTCTACATAGTCTGAGAGGGCGAGGTAGTACCCACCATTTTGAAAGAAAAAACCACGATTGTTGTTCTCTCCAATAGTTGGTATGATAAATCCAGATTGTCTGTCTTCCCCTAGGGGTAAAAATGCAAAAGGAAGCCCAATAGGAGTGGGTACATCTGCAATATACATGTTGGTGACACCTGTTATGATTTTCTTTTTTGGTACAAACTTGGCTCTTCTAGTGTAAAAGTAATATTCTGGATTGTCTATGTTTTTAGAGGTAGTAAACCTCACATTACTTAGGTATATAACAGAGTCATTTACTTTTTTTGTTGTTTTTGCAATGTATCTAAAGCTTTGTTCCTCACCTCTTGAGTTGTATACAAGTGCTTTCTCAGAGTTGTAATTGTATTTTATAGAATCTGGCTCAACTACATTGGCACCTTGTTTAAAGATTGGACGCTGGGTGTAGGCCCCTGCGCTATCAATTCCTTTTGCGTATACCTCATTGGTGTTGTAATCTAGTACGATAAGTCCAGCGTCTATGCGTACATCACCATAAATAATATAGGCTTTATCATACATGTACACCTTGTTTGCTTTTTTATCTAGGTATACATATTGCTCTCCAAAGTACTCCACAATATCTGTAAATGCTTCTTTGGGTGGTTTTATAGTGTCTACTTGTATGGTATCTGTGGCGCGTTCATTGATTTGCTCAATACCGGGTTTGTTGATAGATAGGCTATCTTTTTGCAGTTGCTCATCGGCTTCAACCAGGGGGATATTGGGCGTGTCTTTTGTTGGGATTTCTTGGCCAAATACAAGCCCGCTACAGCATAGTAATACTGTGGATAAAATATTTAATAAATGCTGTTTATATGGCACTCCTTGCAGGTATTATTTTGTATTTTGGCTTAGATTTTGATTCATCAAAATTAAGCATATTTTTTTGGCAACTCTGAAAAAAAACAAATTTTAAAAATCAGCGTTTATACCTATATGAAAACCAAATTAGCATCCCTTTTAGTACTGCTGCTTACATGCGCTTTATTTGTTTCCTTCTCTGTAATCAAAAATGATACCCAAAAACCCTTTATTGTTGTTTTGGATGCAGGTCATGGTGGTAAAGATTCAGGAAACATAGGCAATGGATTTGTTGAAAAAGACATTGTATTAGATGTTACACTACAAATTGGTAAGATTTTAGAAAAAGTTCCAGGTATTAAAGTTGTGTATACAAGAAAAACAGATGTATTAATTGATTTATACAGAAGAGGACCCATTGCCAATGAAGTTGATGCAGATATTTTTGTATCAATACATTGTGATGCGTTTACCAATCAAGCATATGGCGTTGGCACATTTGTTATGGGGGTTGACAAATCTGGGAAGAATTTAAATACAGCAAAAAAGGAGAATGAAGTAATTTTTCTAGAAGATAACTATGAAGAAAGATACGCCGGGTTTGATCCAAACCGTCCAGAATCATTAATAGGTCTCACGCTCATGCAAGAAGAATACTTAGATCAAAGCATCACTCTTGCCGGTTTGATCCAGTCTAATATTGTAAATAATTTAAAAAGAAAAGACAGAAGCGTTAGATCTGCTCCTTTTTGGGTTTTGCATAGTTCGTACATGCCGAGTGTTTTAGTTGAGCTAGGTTTTTTGACCAATAACAAAGAAGGTCCATACGTGAATTCAAAAAAGGGGAGAAGAGAGTTGGCCACACAAGTTGCTAATGGTATTTTAATGTATAAAAAAAACATAGCCCTTGGAACCAGTAATGCTCAAAATCCTGTCATCACTCAAGATGAGGTAGATGCAGCTATTAAAGTTTCGCAGGAAAAAATATATGAAGATGTTACTTTTAAAGTGCAGTTGGCTGCAGGATCAAAAAAAATTGCAACCAAGGCCTATAACTTTAAGGGATTAAAGAATGTAGCTCGCGAAAAATTTGGAACCTTATACAAGTATTTCTATGGCAGTACATCAAACTACACAGAGATTCAGCTTTTAAAAACATTTGCCCAAGAAAAAGGGTACAGCTCTGCCTATGTAGTGGCCTTTAAAGATGGCCAGAAAGTTAAACTTTCAGAAGTACTAAACAAGGGCTCCAAAGAATAAGAATTATTGTTAAATTTGTATAACTAAAACACACACCTTTTGAAACGCTCCAGAGAAGTTAAAACCGCTGTACTAGCAATAGGAACAATTCTACTATTTATCTTTGGATATAGCTTTCTAAAGGGGAATAATTTACTAGACAAACACAGAACTTTTTTTGTAACCTATGACAACGTTGAGGGGCTTGCAGCAGCATCTCCTGTTACTATTAATGGCCTTTTGGTAGGTAAGGTTACCGACATTGATTTTTTAAACAACAAAGGTAAATTACTAGTCTCATTCACTATAAAGGAGCCTGATTTTAAGTTTTCAAAAAATAGCTTGGTACGTATCTACAGCAGTGGTCTTTTAGGAGGTAAATCCTTAGGGCTCTATCCAGAGTATGACCTAGAAAACATGGCTGTTTCTGGAGATACTCTAGTTGGTAGTGTAGAAGATGACATGCTTGTGGCGGTAACCAAAGCCCTTGGCCCCCTAGAGGATAAAGTAAATAACACACTAACCACCTTAGATATACTTTTAAACTCTGTTACAGATTTACTAGACCCTAAAACTCGCGCCAATCTTCAAGAGGCAATTGCCAATTTAAATACAACCATGGAGTCTTTAAATGGCGCATCTAGTTCTCTAGATGGCCTTTTAAAAGATAATACAGAGAAGTTAGACCGCACCTTTACAAACCTAGATGAAATGTCTGCAAATTTTAATAGCCTTTCTGATTCTCTTTCAAAATTAGAAACAGGAAAACTATTTTTAGATTTTCAAAACATAGTTAGCCGCTTTGATACAATAGCTTCAGCCCTAGAAAATGGACAGGGCAGTATGGGAAAATTACTTACAGATGAGCAGCTGTATGAAAATTTAAAAGGGGCTTCCAAGCAACTAGATGAATTGATTGAAGATGTAAAACTAAATCCAAAGAGATACATCCATATATCTGTTTTTGGAAAAAACAACAAAGAGTACACAAAACCAGACAATCCAGAGCAATAGACTATGCAATACATACCTAATATTTTGTTTTTTCTCCTACTAGCAGCTGGAGTTGGTTACTTTACCAAAAATATCCGGACTGTTATAAGAAATATTAAACTAGGACTACCTGTGGCCATTAATGACCACAAAAAAGAGCGCTACGGCAATGTAGCCCGCATAGCTCTTGGGCAGTCAAAACTTTTGAAGCGTCCAATATCTGGGGCTTTGCATGCAATTGTTTACCTAGGTTTTATCATTATCAATATAGAAGTATTAGAGATTATTATAGATGGTCTTTTAGGAACCCACAGGATTTTCGCCTTTCTAGGTGGCTTTTATGACTTTTTAATTGGCACTTTTGAAATATTAGCCCTTTTGGTATTGGTGAGTGTTGTATTATTTTGGACACGAAGAAACGTGCTTAAAATAAGACGCTTTTTGTCTCCAGAGATGAAGGGTTGGCCCAAACAAGACGGAAACATTATTTTATATTTTGAAGTGGTATTGATGGGTTTGTTTTTGATTATGAACTCCTCAGATTATGCCCTTCAACAAATGGGAGCAGCCCATTATATTCAGGCAGGGTCTTATCCAGTTAGCTCATTATTGGTAGGTGTTTTTGATGGTATGAGCCAAAGTAGTTTGATTGTAATAGAAAGATCTGCATGGTGGTTACACATTACAGGAATTTTAATTTTCTTAAACTATTTATACTTTTCTAAGCACTTACATATTTTACTGGCCTTCCCAAACGTTTATTTTGGAGCCGTTACCCCCAAAGGACAATTTAAAAATAACCAGGCAGTTACCGCCGAGGTTAAAATGATGATGGATCCTTCTGCAGATCCATTTGCAGCACCTGCGCCAGATGCGCCGCCACCTGCCAAATTTGGAGCAAGTGATGTGATGGATCTTTCGCAGGTGCAACTCTTAAATGCATACACCTGTACAGAATGTGGAAGGTGTACCAGTGAGTGTCCTGCAAATCAAACGGGTAAAAAGTTGTCTCCCAGAAAAATCATGATGGATACCAGAGATCGTCTCCAAGAGGTGAGTAAAAACATAGATGCCAACGCAGGTGTTTTTGTGCCAGATGGCAAAGAACTTTTAAAAGATTATATCTCCACAGAGGAGCTATGGGCTTGCACTACCTGTAATGCATGTGTAGAGGCCTGTCCTGTTAGTATAGACCCCTTGTCTATTATTATGGATATGCGCCAATACCTAGTTATGGAACAATCTGCAGCTCCAACTGAACTCAATGGAACAATGACTAATATAGAAAACAACGGTGCTCCATGGCCCTTTAACCAAATGGACCGTTTAAACTGGGCAAAAGAGTAATACACTTATAATTAATAGAAAATGACATCTAAAGACAGAACCCTCAACGAATTAAGACAAGTTAAAGATAGCGTGTATAAAACGCCAATTAACAATGAGCCTTTACACACCATAAAAGACGCACAGGGTGAAAATGCAAGCCCAATATTACCAGCACATGTAAAAAATTATTTAATTGATATAGACGGTACTGTTACAGAAGATGTTCCAAACGAGGAGCCTGAGCGTATGGCAACTTGCCAACCTTTTCCAGATGCATTACAAACATTAAATAGTTGGTATGATCAAGGGCATATTATTTGTTTTTTCACCTCTAGGACAGAGGAGCATAGAGCTGTAACAACGGCATGGTTACATGAGCATGGTTTTAAATTTCACTCTCTTTTAATGGGAAAACCAAGAGGCGGAAATTATCACTGGATTGACAATCATCTAGTAAAAGCCACTAGATACAACGGTAAATTTACAGAATTGGTGCAAAAAGATGTCACTATTGAAGTATTTGAAGACTAAAATATACCCCTGAAATCTTTGTATTTCAGCACACTATAAAATAATTACTATGAGTGACTTATTAAAAGTACCAACAATGGCCGATTTCATGGCTCAAGGGAAACAACCTGAAGTCTTATTTTGGGTTGGTTGCGCTGGAAGTTTTGATGACAGAGCAAAAAAAATCACCAAAGCTTTTGTAAAACTATTAAACAATGCTGGTGTAGCATTTGCGGTATTAGGTACTGAAGAAAGTTGTACTGGAGATCCAGCAAAAAGAGCTGGTAATGAGTTTTTATTCCAGATGCAAGCAGCCACTAACATTGAAGTCCTTAACGCATATGAGGTTCAAAAAATAGTTACAGCTTGTCCTCATTGTTTTAACACTATTAATAACGAATATCCACAACTAGGCGGAAATTATGAGGTAATGCATCATACTCAGTTTTTAAAAACCCTCTTAAATGATGGTCGTTTAAAAGTGGAGGGCGGAAAATTTAAAGGAAAAAAAATTACTTTTCATGATCCTTGTTATTTGGGACGTGCCAATGGAGAGTATGAGGCCCCAAGAGATTTACTGCGTAAACTAGAAGTAGAACTTGTAGAGATGAAACGTTGTAAAACAAACGGCTTATGCTGCGGCGCTGGTGGTGCACAAATGTTTAAAGAGCCAGAACCTGGATCTAAAGACATCAATGTAGAGCGTACTCAAGAGGCTGTAGATACAGGAGCAAGTATTGTAGCAACT
>JABHYI010000090.1 GCA_018656255.1 Bacteroidota bacterium | reverse complement strand
TCGGAACAGGGCTGGGACGGAACCTATAACGGAAAAAGATTGCCTTCGGACGATTATTGGGTATCTATTAAATTGGTGCCCTTTGATACCAACAAAAAAACAATCTTTAAAACAGGAAACTTTTCGTTGCTTAGGAAGTAAAAAGTAATACTCTTTTAAAGAAATGAACTATTTTAGACCATAAAAAATGAGTATTTTTACTGTCAAATAAATACATCGATATGGATATTAACTTCAACAAAAACGAAGATTTTAATAAACTTTTAGTTTCAGATTTACGCAAACGCTTTGCCAAAGTAAAGCTGGGTGGAGGACAAAAACGTATCGACAAGCATCACGAAAAAGGGAAAATGACTGCTCGTGAAAGGGTAGACTACCTGTTAGATAACAAAACAAAGTCTATAGAAATCGCTGCCTTTGCCGGTGATGATATGTACAAAGAACACGGAGGGTGTCCTTCTGGTGGTGTTGTTGTAAAAATAGGTTATGTCAAAGGAAAACAATGTATTGTTGTCGCCAATGATGCAACCGTAAAAGCAGGAGCTTGGTTTCCAATTACGGGAAAAAAGAACTTACGAGCACAAGAAATAGCCATCGAAAACAAAATTCCAATCATTTATTTAGTAGATTCTGCGGGTGTATATTTACCCATGCAAGATGAAATTTTTCCTGATAAAGACCATTTTGGACGTATTTTCAGAAACAATGCCATTATGAGTAGTATGGGAATTACCCAAATTTCTGCAGTAATGGGAAGTTGTGTTGCAGGTGGAGCCTATTTACCTATTATGAGTGATGAAGCAATTATTGTTGACAAAACAGGTAGTATTTTCTTGGCAGGAAGCTATCTTGTAAAAGCGGCAATTGGCGAAAGCATTGACAACGAAACATTAGGTGGAGCCACTACACATTGTGAAATTAGCGGTGTTACAGACTACAAAGCCAAAAATGATAAAGATGCCTTAGATAAAATAAAAAATATTGTTTCTAAAATTGGTGATTTTGATACCGCAGGGTTCAATAGAGAAAAAGCCGCTAAGCCAGCAAAAGATCCCCAAGAAATATACGGTTTACTTCCAAGATCTAGAGCAGAGCAATACGATATGCAGGCCATTATAGATAGATTGGTTGACAACAGTGAGTTTGAAGAATACAAAAAAGGGTATGGCCAAACTATTTTAACAGGCTATGCACGCATAGACGGTTGGGCAGTAGGAATCATAGCCAACCAACGAACACTAGTAAAAACAAAAAGTGGTGAAATGCAATTTGGAGGTGTTATATACAGTGACAGTGCAGACAAAGCCACGCGTTTTATTGCCAATTGTAACCAGAAAAAAATTCCACTAGTTTTTCTTCAAGATGTCACCGGGTTTATGGTTGGAAGTAAAAGTGAACACGGAGGTATTATAAAAGATGGTGCTAAAATGGTAAATGCAGTAAGCAATAGTGTGGTGCCAAAATTCACGATTATTATCGGAAATAGCTATGGTGCAGGAAATTACGCGATGTGTGGTAAAGCCTATGACCCAAGATTGATTGCAGCATGGCCAAGTGCTAATCTTGCAGTGATGAGTGGAAACAGTGCTGCCAAAGTGTTACTGCAAATAGAAACAGCTTCACTAAAAAAACAGGGTAAGAAAATATCTGAAAAGCAAGAAAAAGAACTCTATGACGATATAAAAGCCAGGTATGACAATCAAATATCTCCTTATTATGCTGCTTCTCGCATCTGGACCGATGGTGTTATAGACCCCCTAGATACAAGAACTTGGATATCTCTGGGTATTGAAGCTGCTAACCACGCACCTATTGAAAAACAATTTAATTTGGGTGTTATTCAGGTCTAATTTCTCTACCAAGCAATAGCTTTAATAGCCTCTTGTCTGCCATTAACATATCTAAACCCATTAGCACCCCAATAACCTGCTTCTTCAAGCATTATTCTGATATCTTTTTTCCACTGTTTTATAGTAACAGTCGTGTTAAGCTCAATGGCGTAAACGGTATTTTCATGCAGCGGGTAATCACCATTTACAGGTACTCCTTGTTGGCTATCCCACATACCCAAAGTAGTACCAGAACTATGCCCGTAAGTGCCTAAAGGGTGGGTGTAAATAGAAGGCCTAAGGCCTTTGTCTCTCGCCTGTTTTAAAGACTTTGCCAGTATCTGATTTCCGGTACTTCCGGTCTTAAAGTTTCCTGTAAAAATATCTTGCACCTGATTGCCTTTTGCAAAGGCTGTGGCTAAAAATTCTGGCACCTGGGTTTCTCCATTTCTTAAAACATAAGCATGTCTTTGACAATCTGTATTTAATGAGATGTAGGTAATTCCAAAATCACAATGCAACAAATCACCAGGGAGGACTGTTTTTTGTTTTTCGCCTTTGGAGAATGAATAAATGTGACTTTGTAGAGCCTCGTTATTTCTTTGAACATCAATGGTTGGGTGAAACCATGTTTCTAGGCCCAAAGAAGTAACCTTTTGCCGCATCCACCAAACAATATCATCTGTAGTTGTTTTCCCTGGAGTAATCACTGCGGCGCTAAATGCCTGGTCAATAATAGCGCTTGTAATGTCTACTAATTGATTGTAAAGAAGCATTTCTTTTTCTGTTCTAGTCTCTATCCAAGCAATAGCAAGTTTCTCTGCAGAAACTATTTTTTCTTCCAAATCACTTGGCAAAGCTTCCATAAGCTCTTGGTAATCTGTTTTTACCAAGCCGTCTGCAATACCAAAATGCTTTGAAATATTAATTCCTATTTTCTCAACAGGACGCTCTTTTATAATTTCTACCAGACGCTCCCATTGATTGGGTTGTATTTCTTTATCCCAAGAAGAGGTGATGTTAGCTCCAACATCATACCTAGCAACGGCAAGACGCTCGAGGGTATTTTGTTCTTTATTTCTATAAAAAACTAAAATGGTTCTTCTGCGAGCATTCAGCCAGGTTGCTGGAAGCATTGTACGCATTACTGGATCTTCATTATATTCTCTGGCAATCACTAGCCACATATCGATGCCTGTATCATCCATAAGTTGAGGTAATAGGTTGTCAAACCTATCTTTTAAAATTTCATCACGCAAGGTTGCCCGCTCTCGCTCAGGTAGTATTTGTGAATAAGCTTCAGAGATTGTTGCTAGAGAAACAATAAATGAAAAAAGAATTAGAGAAAAGAAATGTTTCATGAAACTAGTATTTGTTTTTTAAAGATACTTAAAAAATAAAAAAAGCAACTAAAAAATAACATCACCCTAGCAGCAATTTGTGCTTTAATTGTAACCTTTAATTAAGTCTTTAATAGCACTACGCTTTATTTTACCCGTCTCTGTTAAAGGAAATTTAGAAAGAGTAAATATTTTTTTTGGTCTATGGTAAGGTTCTAACTCAGAGATT
>JABHYI010000116.1 GCA_018656255.1 Bacteroidota bacterium | reverse complement strand
TACTGGGTTGTTAGATTCTCATCCACAACTTGTGTGGGGATTCTTTTTCGGACTAATTATCGCGAGCATTTTATTTATCGGAAAATCAATCAAAAAATTCAATGTACAAACTATAGTTTCACTAATTATTGGAGCAGGTGTTGCTTATTGGATTACGATTCTTGAACCGTCTCAATTAGATACTCCATTATGGTTTGTTTTTATCGCTGGTGCAATTGCCATTTGTGCTATGATATTACCTGGTATTTCTGGAGCCTTTATACTAATACTAATTGGGGGCTACACCATCGTTATTGGCGCTATAAATCAATTCATAGAGGCGTTAAGTACTTTTAGCTTAAGCGCCCTTGGTAACGCCTTATTAAAAATTGGAGTTTTTGCACTAGGAGCTATTGCTGGTCTTAAAGTATTTTCTGGAATATTAAACTGGATGTTTGCAAATCATAAAAACACTACACTGGCTGTTTTAACGGGATTTATGATTGGTGCACTCAACAAAATTTGGCCTTGGAAAGAAGTATTACAATACCGCAAAAATAGCCATGGTGAAGAAATACCTTTTATTGAAAGAAGTATTCTTCCCGGCGGATATGACGCAGACCCAAAAGTGATGGCAGCCATTTTATGTATGATTGCTGGTTTTATGATTATTTTCCTTTTAGAATTTGTTGCAAACAAAAAAAATACTAACTAACATAATGCTGTGAGCACTCAAAGAACCACCATAGATAAATTCTGGTTAATCCTAAAAGGGATTACCATGGGAGCTGCCAATAAGGTTCCTGGAGTCTCTGGAGGTTTAGTAGCTTTTGTTGCTGGTTTTTATGAAGAATTTATTTACTCTCTTCAAAAAATAAACAGTAAGGCATTTAAACTTTTACTTAGAGGTCGAGTAAAGAGTTTTATACGATACACCAATGCAGGCTTTCTAGGCTTACTGTTACTTGGCATGGTTATCAGCTATTTCAGTGTGTCAAAAATACTAGACTACCTACTCTTTGAGTATGAGTTGCAAGTTTGGAGTGCTTTTTTTGGGATGATTATAGGTTCTATATTTTATATCACTAAAGATTTCGGACCCTGGAACAAAAAATATATTGGGTATTTGATCTGCGGCGTTATTGCCGGTATTGCTATTAGTTTTCTCGAACCAGCTCGCGAGAACGACAATCTTATTTTTGTTTTTTTGTGTGGTATCATTGGTGTTTCTGGAATGACCCTCCCGGGCCTATCTGGCTCTTTTATTTTAATTCTTTTAGGCAACTACGTATTACTTCTAGTAGATTCTGTAAATGCTTTGTTTGACACCCTATCTGAAATAGTAATGGGTGATTTTTCGTTTAAAAACAATAGCCAGCGTTTGAGGCTACTAAAGGTCTTGGTGGTGTTTTCTCTTGGTTCTGCAACAGGCTTAGTCTCTTTATCTCACCTGCTTGGATATGTGTTAAAAAAATATAAAAAAGCAACCTACGCAGTTATTATAGGTTTTATAGCTGGCTCTCTTGGGGTAGTTTGGCCTTGGAAAGAAAAAATATATAGCCGAAATGCTCTTGGAGAAATTAATCTTGATGCAAACGCAACAGAAATCATTACAGGCTATAACAGGTATTTCCCCTCAGAATTATCTTGGGCTACACTTCTGGCAATTACTTTTATTATACTTGGTGTTTTTACAGTGCTAAGTATTAACTGGTATCATCTGTATAAAAAAAGAAAAAATGGCTAACTACGGACTAATTGGCAAAAACATAGCGTATTCTTTTTCTAAAAAATATTTCACTGAAAAGTTTGAAAAAGAAAAACTAGCACATAGTTATCATAATTTTGACATAGAAACTCTTGCCTTATTTAAAAAAATAGTACAAGAAGAAACTACTTTAAAGGGCTTAAACGTTACAATTCCATACAAAGAAGAAATCATACCATATCTTGATAATCTAGACCAGCAGGCACGCATAATTGGGGCCGTAAATACTATTAAGTTTTTAGGAGATGGAACCTTGGTTGGATACAATACAGATCATTACGGTTTTAGTAGATCCTTGGCAAGCTACCCAACACCTAAAAGCAAAACAGCACTTATATTAGGGGATGGCGGCGCCTCAAAGGCAATTAAATTTGCTCTTGATGGTTTAGGATATTGCTGCACTACAGTATCTAGAGGTAAAACAAAAGATACTATTAGCTATGACCAAGTAACAAAACAGGTCCTAGGAAATAATACTTTAATAGTAAACACAACACCACAAGGGGTAGCCCCAGATGTATTAAAATGTCCAGACATACCCTACAGCTACATTACTAAGGAACACTTCTTATTTGATTTAATATACAATCCCGGGCAGACTACTTTTTTAAAACATGGTCTTGCCAAAGGAGCTACAATAGCCAATGGCAGTAAAATGCTAGAGTACCAAGCCCAAGAGGCCTGGAGGATTTGGAATAGCTGAATTTTAAGGGCAGGGTCAATAAACATCTAGAATCTTGGCAATCTTATAGGGAGTTAGTATCTTGAGCCCTCATAAAAACGAACTTTAACATTGCAAAATATGTCTGACCAAGAAAATTCTACACAAGAAGATAACACACCTATTGAAAAAAGTGTTACTACCAAGCAAGCTACTCAAAGCCAGGAAGAAACTCCAAAAGAGATACCTGTAAAAAAAGCAGACACCTCTGAAGAGAAACCATCAAAGGTTGCAAATTCAGAGCCTGAAGTACAGACGGCTCCTACCCCAGAAATCTCTGAAGAGCAAGAAGTAGAAAGCTCGGATGCTATAGAACAGTCAGAAACAGTAGTAGAAATAGAACCTACCGATTACAGCAATCTAAATAAAACAGAGCTCATCAATGCTTTTGAAAACTTAGTTAACAATAGCGCTATAGAAAGTATAAAGGATGAAGCAGAAGAAATAATAACAGAGTTTAACAATCTGTTTCAGGAAGAACTTACCCAAAAGAAAGAGGATTTTCTAGCTCAAGGAGGAAATAGTATAGATTTCCATTATACCTCACCAGAGAAAAAAGCCTTTAGCGATGTATTTAATGATTACAAAACAAAACGAAATGCTCATTTTAAAAAGTTAAAGCAAGATTTGGACGGAAATCTAGAGGTAAGAAATCTTTTAATTGAAGAGATTAAAAGCTTATTAGATTCTGAAAAAAGCGTAAACAGTAATTATAAAAAAATTAAGGACATCCAAGACCGTTGGAAACAAGCTGGGGCCATTCCTAGGGACAAGTATAATACTGTGTGGAATAACTACCACCATTATATGGAAACCTACTATGATGCACTGCAGCTAGATAGAGAGTTTAGAGATCTAGACTTTAAGCACAATCTCGAAGAAAAACAAAAACTTATAGCACGCACACAAGAACTTGCAAAGGAGACTAATATTGATAAAGCCTTTAGAGAATTACAGTTAATACATAGACGTTGGAAAGAAGAGATAGGACCAGTAGCCAGAGAAATTCGTGAAGAAATTTGGGAAACCTTTAGTGCTGCCACAAAAATCATTCATGATAAAAAAATGCTCGCAGAAGCAGCTTTAGAGGAGACATTCATTGAAAACTTCTCTATTAAAAAAGAACTTATTGGTCTTATAAATAAAGTGCAAGAAGAAACAAAATCTTCACACGCGGCATGGCAAAACGCCATGAAACAAGTACAAGAAATTAGAGATGTGTTTTTTACAGTTGGACGTGTACCTAAAGATAAAAACAAAGAAATCTGGGCTACTTTTAAAGATACTACTCGTAGCTTTAACAAAGCAAAAAATGATTTCTACAAGCATCAAAAAAATGCACAATATGGTAATCTTGAACAAAAAAGAAAACTTATAAAGCTTGCTCAGGATAATAAAGACACTGAAGATTTTGAAAAAGCAACACCACTTTTCAAAAAAATTCAGCATGATTGGCGTGAAATTGGGCATGTTCCAAGAAAAGATAGTGATGCTATATGGAAAGAATTTAAAGCGGCTTGTAATCATTACTTTGATAGACTACATGCATTAAAAGATCAAGAAAACAAGGATGAGGTGGTAAATCTAGAGCAAAAGCAAGCCCTATTAGAATCCATGAAAACTATTTCTTTATCTGGAGATCACAAGCAAGATATTCAAACCATAAAGGCTACAATTACCCAATGGAAAACCATTGGACGCGTTCCTTTCAAGAAAAAGAGCATCGATCAAAAATTTAACAAAGCACTAGATACGTTATTTAACACCCTAGATCTAGACAAGAAAGAAGCTGAACTTATAAAATTTGAAAATAAGTTAAATGCTATGGCCTCTGATGATGATACTCGAAAGTTACAAAACGAGCAATTCTTTATAGGTAAAAAGATTGATGAAACTAAATCTGAAATTTTACAACTTGAAAACAACTTACAATTTTTCAAACATGTAGCCAAAGACAACCCTCTTGTAAAAGATGTGTATAAAAACATTGATAATCACAAAGAGCAATTAGCCCTTTGGAAAGAAAAACTAGTGAAAATTAAAGCAATACAAAATGGTTAACCAGTATGCAACTATGTATTCTATGCCAATCAAATAACACAGCCTTATACTATCAAGACCACAACCGCAGGTATTGCAATTGCAACTCCTGCGGTTGTGTTTTTATACCCCACGAGGCGCTGCCTGGAGCCAAAAAAGAAAAAGAGCGCTATTTGTCACATCAAAATGATGTGGAAGACAGTGGTTTTCAAAAATTTGTAAGCCCAATGGTAAACGCAATAAAGGGGAATCACACCATCAAAGACAAAGGCCTAGACTTTGGAGCCGGCACAGGGCCTGTGGTTAGTAAACTACTAGAAGATATTAATTATAAAATGGTGCTTTATGACCCATTTTTTCATCCCAGTAAAGACTCCTTAAACAACAGCTATGATTTTATAGTGTGCTGTGAAGTAATAGAACATCTACACAATCCATTAAAGGAGTTTATACTTCTAAAAAAATTATTGAATCAAAATGGGGTTTTATACTGCATGACAGACCTACTGCCTGAAAAAGAAGTGTTTAAAAATTGGTACTATAAAAACGACTTTACTCATGTTATTTTTTACACCCCAAAAACACTTCAATGGATACAAAAAAAAGTAGGCTTTAAACATCTTAGTATAGACAATAGGTTAATTACGTTTTATTAATCTATAATAGCCTCATAGATTACTGCTTGAATATTACTTCTAAGATTTGTTTCAACCATCTTTTTATTCTCTGCGCTTGGGTAGGTCCTGTTAGACATAAAAACATACACAATTTCCTTTTCTGGATCTGCCCAGGTAAAAGTACCTGTAAAGCCACTATGGCCAAAGCTTGACATAGAAACACAGCCGCAGGTTGGCCCACTATCTTCTAGTTGAGGCTTATCAAACCCTACCCCCCTACGTACGTTTTGATCACAGTAGTAACAGGTATTAAAATCACTAACTACCTCAGAAGACAGGTATTTCTGGCCTCCATAACTACCACCGTTTAAAAACAGTTGCATCATTTTAGCTACATCATTTGCTGTGCTAAAAAGCCCAGCATGACCACTTACTCCTCCTAACATCGCAGCTCCTTGATCATGTACATAACCATGTATTTTTTGCATTCTAAAATAGGTGTCCTCTTCTGTAGGTACAATGTTGTTTTTGTTATATCTGTCAAGAGGATTATAACACATGGAATAAGCGCCAATAGATGCATAGAAATTTTGCTGCACTAACTCCTCTAGTGGAAGACCATAATACCCCTCTAGATATTTCATTAATAAATAGTAGGGTAAATCACTATACTTATACTCTTGGGTCTCTCTTAACTCGCTCTCTCTTATAAAGCGGTAAATACTGTCTTTATATTCTCGTTTGAGAAACATTTTGGATGCCACCTTGTATGGAAATTCTTGACTATAAGTGGGTTTATACCATTTTGTTTTTGGTTTGTTTGTAAGGCTATCCATGGTATTAACATAGTATGGAATCCAAGATTTTAACCTAGCGGTATGGGTTAACATCCTGCGAAGGGTAATGTTGGCTTTATCTGTTTGTTTGTATTGTGGGAGCAATTCAGAGAGGGTGGTATCCATGGTTAAGACACCTTTATCAACGAGTTGCATTACCAGAGGAAGGGTAGCCATAATCTTTGTTAAAGAGGCTATATCATACACATCTGTTTGTGAGACTGTTTTTATTTTATTTTGAGTGTGGTGGCCAAAGGTCTTGTTATATATAACTTTTCCTTTTCTGGCTACTAGAATTTGAGCTCCAGGCATCATACCCTCTGTTATTGCTAAAGTTGCAATAGAGTCTATTTTTTTTAGACCTACACTAGACACCCCTACACTCTGGGCAGATCCATAGGTGAGCCTATTTATAGCCTTTGTTTGTATTTGTGTATGTATAGGGAAATCATCGCCCAAAGACACTGGCAGGCGTCCCTTTGCCCCTCTGGCTCCAAAAATGAGTTGTGCAGAAAGTTCTTGAGAGACCTTACTGTTTTGATAAGACATAATAACTGCATCAAAATTGGTAGTAGTTTTAAAATCTAGCAAGCTATACGGCCGGGCAAATACATCTAAAATTAATGTATTTGTTCTAGCAATTTCGTGCAACCACACCAACTCTTTATTTGTGAATTTATACCCCTTCCATGGGGTTTGGTTTGATTTATGAAACCCTGCAATAACATAATCATACCCTTTGAGCTTGGTAATATAACTGGCAAGATCATCTGCTTTCACAAAATCTATAGGGGCATATAATTTAAGTTGATTTAAAAAGTCGGTACCAGAAGCATCACCAAAATTAACGTAGGCTATTTTTTTATGCTCTAGGTTTGTTATAGGCAGTAATTGGTCCTTATTTTTTAACACCGTTAATGCGTTTTCCATGGCCTGTTCATACAAGGCGTGATCTAAAGGGGTGTTTAAATCTTCAATAAGATTGGTTTGATTTACAGGGGTGTAGTTATGTAAGCCTAATTTGTACTTTGCGTATAGTATTTTTTTTACAGAGTGGGCTAAGCGTTTTTCTGAAATAAGCTTATCATGATATGCCTTTATAATAAGCTGATGTGCTTTTGGAATGTTTTCTGAGATGAGCAGCACATCATTTCCCGCCAAAAAAGCAGCCAAATCAATCTCTCCTGGTTTCTCGAAGTTTGCGGCACCCTTCATATTTAATGCGTCTGTAAAAATAAGCCCATTAAAACCTAGGCTAGTTTTTAATAAATCTTGAACAATGGCTTTGGATAATGAAGACGGTAACCCATTTTGTCTCTCAAGCGATGGTACGTTTAGATGTGCTACCATCACACTACTTAACCCCTCACTAATTAATCGCTTGTAGGGATAAAGCTCAATGCTATCTATACGCTTTTTAGAAAAATTAATAGTTGGCAAGGTTTTGTGAGAATCTGTATCTGTATCTCCATGGCCAGGAAAGTGTTTGGCATTGGCAAGAATACCTGCAGATTGCATCCCTTTGGTAAATGCAATGGATTTTTGGGTAACATTGTCTCTATCTTCTCCGAAAGAGCGATTTCCAATAATAGGGTTTTTTGGGTTGGTATTGATATCTACCACTGGAGCAAAATTAATATGTACTCCCAATCTTTTACTGTGCTCCCCTATTCTACGCCCCACTTTTTCAATAATACTATTATCTGAAATTGCCCCAAGGGTCATGTTCCATGGATAGGCAAAGGTAGAGTCTAGACGCATTGCAAGGCCCCACTCTGCGTCCATGGCAATCATTAATTTTGTTTTGGATAAGGCTTGAAACTCATTGTTAAGTTTTGCTTGTTGTATGGGTCCTCCCTTAGAGAAAATCACACCACCTATATGGTAGTTTGTAATGAGCTTTTTAATTTTATCTGTTTTGGCTTTAGGATCTTTAGAGAATACATCTACCATAAATAGCTGCCCAACCTTTTGCTCTAAAGACATGTTGCTATACACACTATCTACCCAAATTTGTTGGTTTACTTGATCATCTTGAGCAAGTAAAGGATTTATTTGCTGAGAAATAGCTGGAATACTGCTTGCTATAAAAAGTAGGAAGACGAGGGCTTTTTGCATCTTTTAAAAGTATCAAAAACTATGCTAAAAAGCGACTGTGCCAACTATCTTTTGCGGCAACTTCCCAATTTTCTTTGTATTGTGCTTTTGTATTAACTAGATTGTTAAAAACAACTGTATTTGCAGACACAGATTTGTTTTTTGCCATTTTCCTGAAATCTAACAAACTTTTGTGAGCAATGAATGCTCCATTATAGTATGTTACATTCATTTTATCTAGTAAATCTACATCCATCTTTTGTTGCAATTCTTGTATAAAATGGACAGAGGCATCTATACTACATCCAGATGCAGAGGCATTTTCTTGATTAAGACCCAATACAATAAAACGATCGTACTTGATTTCAAAACCAGCCTCAAGTTCTGTGCCGTGAGCAGTCCACTGTGTTAAAAAATAGCGTGTCTTTGCCTGAATAAACTCCAGCTCCTCTGGCGTGAATTTACGATTTGATTGATACACCCATATTCTTGAGGTATCTGGAAGATTGTTGAAGTCTGTAAGCATGGGTAGTACTATCTATTATATTTGTTATAACTCTGAGGCGTTTGCTATCATTTCGGCTACATCCATAACCTGTACATTTTCTTCTTTTTCTTCGTGCTTTACACCATCTGTTATCATGGTATTACAAAATGGAC
>JABHYI010000249.1 GCA_018656255.1 Bacteroidota bacterium | reverse complement strand
TGATAGAAAGATTCATAGCCAACATATTGGCTTAATACATCTAGTGTGTCTTTGCGCGTTTTTACAGGTTTAGCCAGGCCGTAAATACGCCTTAAGGTATTGTAATTTACGTTTTTGTTTGTTTGCTCATAGATAACTTCAGATAGTTTTTCGCAATCACCTCTGTTTAAGATTTTAAATCCAAATTTCTTTTCAACGGCTTTTGTAAGAATTCCTTCCACTGTTTTGTTTGTATCATGTATGTACCACAATATAGGCTAATTTTTCAATACAATAAAATAAAGTCTTGTGGTGTTGATTGCTGGGAGCGAGAAAGTATGTTCAAAAAAAAACCCACTCATTGAGTGGGTTTTTGGTGGTGCCTCCAGGAATCGAACCAGGGACACATGGATTTTCAGTCCATTGCTCTACCAACTGAGCTAAGGCACCGTTTGCTGAGTCAAATAATTAACTTAGCGGCTGCAAATATAACGGTATTTTTATTGCAGCAAAACAATTTTTTGAAAAATATCTTTATTTAAATGTGCATCATAAAATTCTCTAACAAACCCGATGTCTGTCCTGCATTTTTGTTTTGTGAGTTCCCTATTTGGTCCAAGAATCAATTCAATGCCTTATTTGTTCTTTGCTGTTGAAATAACTATGTATTTTTGTCGTCTTTGCAACGATATGAATCTTACAATAGATGTTGGAAACACCCTATACAAGTTTGCTATTTTTAATGGCAATATTCTTGTGGAAAAACAGCGGTGTGAAAAACAAGACGTTATACAGCACATTAAACAGCTTTTTGTAAGCTACCCTAAGATTACACACTGTATTTTATCTTCTGTGGGTAGTTTAACTTCTCAAGCAATCACACTTCTTGAAGAGCTAACCTCTGTACATGTACTATCCCACCTCAGTAAGATTCCTTATACAAACACCTATAAAACACCAGAAACATTAGGACCAGATAGAATTGCACTTGTTGCAGCTGCAGCCATGAAATTCCCAAAAAAAGATGTACTGGTTATTGATGGAGGAAGCGCAATCACCTATGATTTCTTATCTGCTGAAAATCAATATATAGGAGGTAGTATTGCCCCTGGTATAACCATGCGTTATAAATCATTGCATAGCTTTACAGCAAAGTTACCTTTGCTGGAAAAAACAGCCACCATTGCTAAGATTGGCAATAGTACAGAAGCAGCTATTCATAGTGGTGTTATTCAAGGAGTTACATTTGAAATTGATGGTGTAATACACCAATATAAAGACCAATACACCGATTTAACAATTATTTTAACAGGTGGAGACGCTCATTTTTTGCGAGATAGATTAAAAAATGACATCTTTGCCAACTCAAATTTTCTGTTAGAGGGCTTAAATTATATTTTAGAACTTAATAAAGATTGATGCTGATGCGAATAATTATTGGAGTATTTCTACTCATTTCTTCTGTTACGATGGCTCAAAACGGGACTTCGTCACCCTATTCGTTTTATGGTATTGGCTCCCTTAATTTTAAAGGGACCGTTGAGAACAGAACAATGGGTGGTATTAGCGTGTATTCAGACAGTATTCATCTTGGTGTTCAAAATCCAGCATCAATAGCAGATCTTGATTTAATTAATTATGCCGTTGGTGTAAGCCACAAAGAAACCGATCAAAAAACAGTTTCACAAAATCAACAACAATCTACCACTTCCTTTGATTATTTTGCTGTAGCAATTCCTATGGGTAAACTGGTTTCTAGTTTTGGACTCATACCTTACTCATCTGTTGGGTATGACACTCAAAACGTTGTAGATGATGTAACAACCAGGTATACCGGTCAGGGAGGTCTCAATAAAGCTTTTTTAACATTTGCCTACAGGATTTCACCAAATTTTAGTCTTGGTGTAGACACCAACTACAACTTCGGAAATATTCAAAACACAGCATTTAGCGAGCAGGTTGATATTGAGTTAGGCGCTAGAGAGCAAAACAGGTCAGATTTGCTTGGATTTAGTTTTAATTTTGGAGCTCGTTACAAAACTATGGTGTCTCGAAACTTGCAAATTCAAACAGCAGTTGCCTACACCCCAGAGACTAACTTTAAGGCTGAGAATTCACGCCAGAGAGCCACTGTGTTTGTGCTTCCATCTGGATCACAAGTGGTGCGAGAAGAAATAGAGGTTGCTGTTGAAGATACAGATTTTACATTCCCCTCTCAATTAAGTGTTGGAGCAGGAATCGGAAAACCAAAAAAGTGGTTTGTTGGTCTGGAGTATGTAAATCAAAAAATCAGTAATTTGACCAATCGTACTTTTGAATTGGAGAACATTACCTACACAGATGCTACAAAATACAAAATAGGAGGATTTTATATTCCTCAGTATAATTCACTCACAAGCTACTACAAACGAATCGTTTACCGAGCAGGAATACGTTTTGAAGAAACAGGGATAAATTTAAACGGTCAAGACATTAATGAGTTTGGCATATCTTTTGGAGTTGGAATACCTGTTGGAAGACTATTCTCTAATGTAAACGTTGGTTTTGAGATAGGAAAAAGAGGAACTACAGACTTTGGTTTAATACAAGAAAACTTTTTTAACACTTTTATTAGTCTATCATTTAACGATAGATGGTTTGACAAAAGATATTTAGATTAATACAAGAAGATTACTACAATGAAAATAAAAACATTTTTTACTGCAATAACACTCGCGCTTGCCTTAGTTACAACTTCAGCAGTAGCTCAAGACGCTCAAGAATGTATAGCGATGGTGTCGCTGTTTACAGAACCAGCTAAAGCAAAAAATTATCAAGAAGCCTACAAGCATTATGATAATGTAATTACAAAATGCCCTCAAACCACTATGGCTGTTTATCAATATGCAGCTAAAATGTTTGAAGATTTTATTGCCAATGGAGATACAGCTAAAATTTCTGACCTAGAAAGATCCTACCAGTTAAGAATGCAATATTATCCATCAAAAACAAAAGAAGGTGCAGTGTTGAGTAAATTAGCGCAAGTGCGTTTCGATAAGGGTATTGGTACAAAGCAAGAACAGTTTTCATACTTTGATGCGGCATTTAAAAAAGATCAAGTAAATTTTAAAAGTCCTAAAGCCCTTTACACCTACTTTTCCTTAGCAAAAGACCTTTACCTTGATGGAGAGAAAGACCTGCAAGAAGTATTTAACCTATACGATGTTGTAAAAAATAAAATGGAGGTTGAAGAAGGTAAGTTGGCAAAACTGCTCACAGCTCTTATCGATAAAGAAGATGCTGGTCAAGCAATGTCTAGCAAAGAAAAAAAGCGATTAAGCGCCTATGAAAAAAACCTGCGTATTTTTGGTAAGGTAAAGGGTAGTGTAGATACCAAGCTAGGAAACGTTGCAGATTGTCCTAACCTTGTTATTTTGTATAATAAGGATTTTGAGGCCATGAAAGATGATATTTCATGGATTCGAAATGCAGCAGGACGTTTGTCTGGCAAAGACTGTACAGAAGATCCGCTTTTTATTAAATTAGTGGAGCAACTTGATAGATTAGAGCCAAGTGCAGATACAAAAATGTATTTAGGGCAACTAGAGGCGCAGAGTGGTAACACTTCAAAAGCATTGGTTTACTATGAGCAGTCTGCAGCAATGCAAACAGACCCAAACAAGCAGGCAAGAATTTATTATAAAATCGCAGAAGAAAAACGTAAAACAGGAAGATATAACGCTGCAAGAACATATTACAATAAAGTATTAAATGTGAAGCCAAACGATGGTAGGTCATATCTTAAAATTGCAGCAATGATCGCAAAAAGTTCTAGTGATTGTGGAGGTACACCTTTTGAAAAAAGAGCTGTAAACTGGAAAGCTGCAGAGTATGCAGATAAAGCGGCAAGAGTTGATCCTTCTATTGCTTCAAACGCAAGAGCTGCAGCAAGTAGTTACAGAGCTCGCGCTCCTCAAAAAACAGATATTTTCTCTGCCGGTATGGCTGGAAAAGTTATCAACCTTAATTGTTGGGTTGGTGGTAGTGTAAGAGTGCCAAATTTATAATTATGTCCAATAAATCATACAGCATAAAAAGCGTGATGTCCCTTCTTGTGGTCATCACGCTTTTTGCCTGTGATGCAAATTATAAAGACAAACAAAAATTATCTATAAAGGATGATCAGCCCCTGGCCATTGGCAAGCAAATCAATCTAATATATACAGATAGCGGCAAGGTGGTTTCTAATTTAATATCAAAGAGTTTGCTAGACTACTCTAATTATGACTTTCCCTACCAGGAGTTTCCGCAAGGGGTAGAGGTTCATTTTTGGGAAGATGGCAAGAAAAGTACTGTTACCTCAGATTATGCGATTCGGTACGGTGGCACAGGTATGATAGATTTGCGTGAAAATGTAGTGTTAATTACAAGCGATAGTTTGGTCTTAAAGGCAGATCAATTGTATTGGCATCAAACAAATCGGTGGGTCTTTACAGACCAGCCCTATCAAATAAAATTTAAAGACGGCTCTTATAATGATGGTTCTCGTTTTGATTCTAGTCAGGATTTTACAGAATTTATATCAAGAAAAAACACGGGAGTACAACTTATAGAACAACAACAAAATCAAGAAGATGCAAAATAAAATCTACAAACTTTTCGAATACGCATATATTGTTATGGCTGCTTTTTCTCTGTACCTAGTTACAACACATTGGGCAGATAATAGAGGGAAGGCTTATATGTTTATCTTTTTTGCAATTTTAGCTGTGTTTATGTTTTTCTTCAAAAGAAAGTTTAGAAAAATGACAGAGCAGCGAAATAAAGATTTAAATAAAAAATAACAAGGCTATTTTCTAAGTATTTCAGCCCTAGTTGATCATTTACTATATTTGTAACTCACCTTATTATTTATTACATCCTGTTGGAATACCATATTATCATCATTTTATTAGCACTTATATGCTCTGCTTTTTTTTCTGGGATGGAGCTTGCTTACGTTTCTTCCAACAAGATTTATATTGAGATAGAAAAAAAGCAACAGGGGTTTCTTGCGGGTATTTTAAAAAAAATAACCAAAAGACCATCCAAGTTTATTGCTACCATGCTTATTGGTAATAATATTGCTTTGGTTGTGTATGGATTTTTTATGGGAGATATGTTGATGCAATATATACCCATACAAGGGCCTTCTGGGCTTTTGGTGCAGACCATTGTTTCTACCCTAGTGATTTTGCTTACAGCAGAGTTTTTACCCAAAGTATTTTTTCAGATATATGCCAATGATCTAGTGAAGTTTTTTGCTGTCCCGGCGTACTTTTTCTACATTGTTTTTTCCTTGGTGTCTGAATTTATTTTATGGATCTCAGACCTGGTTTTAAAATACATTTTTAAAACACATGGAGATAAGGTAAGACTTAGTTTTAGTAAAATTGAGCTAGGAAATTACATTAGTGAACAAATGCAGGCAATTGAGACAGAAGATGAGGTGGATTCTGAGATTCAAATTTTCCAAAACGCACTAGATTTCTCAGACATAAAATCTCGCGAGGTTATGATACCAAGAACCGAAATAGTGGCCGTTGATATCAATACCCCTATTGATGAGCTAAGCTTGCAGTTTACCGAAACTGGACTTTCCAAAATAATAGTTTATAAAGGCAATATTGATGATGTAGTTGGCTATGTTCATTCTTTTGATTTGTTTAAAAAACCAGAGACGCTCCAGAGTTTACTTATGCCTGTGGTGTTTGTTCCAGAAACTATGTTGGCCAAAGATGTGCTTAATATTTTAAGTAAAAAACACAAGAGCATTGCCGTTGTGGTTGATGAATATGGAGGCACTAGTGGGGTTATCACGGTAGAGGATATTATTGAGGAACTCTTCGGAGAAATAGAAGATGAGCATGACAATACAGAGCTTATAGAAGAGGTTATTGAAGAAAACTACTATCGTTTTTCGGCGCGCTTAGAGGTTGATTATTTAAATGAAAACTACAAACTTTCTCTGCCAGAAGATGAGCATTATGAAACCCTTGGAGGCATGATTGTTAATTTTACCCAAGGCATACCACAAGCTGGAGAAACAGTTGTAATAGGCAATTACCAGATAGAAATCATAGAGGTTTCTAACACCAAAATTGAC
>JABHYI010000052.1 GCA_018656255.1 Bacteroidota bacterium | reverse complement strand
ATATCCTTTGAGTAAAAAAACCTCGTTTTTCTTGTCATTTAACACAAATTTGGACAGCAAATGCAGTGCAATATCCTGTTTTGCAGTAGTGTTATGCGGAAAATCGCTTTTCAGTAAACTATAAAATTGTGACACGTCCATAAAAGAGGTTTCTTAGAAGCTTTAAAGATGCCATTATTTTTATGAATATACTTTTACGAACAAAAAAAAATTGTAGATTTGCGATAGACCTAGTATTTCTAAAAAAAACCTAAATTTTTCTTTACAATGAAATTAATATTACAACTTGTTCTTTGGGTACTCATTATCTTTTTAGGGTGGAAATTATACAGCTCAATTATTGGGCCTGTAGAATTTAATGAAAAACGTGACGCCCGTTATGCCAAAGTGATTAAAAACTTAAAAGATGTTCGAGCAGCAGAATTAGCTCACAAAGAAATCACCGGGAAATTTACAGGGAGTTTTGACAGCTTAGTTCGTTTTTTAGATACTGCACAGTTTGCAAATGTTCAAAGACGTGACACAAGTTACGCAGATGAGAAGAAAAATAAAGCCTACGGATTAGACGCAAAAACAGGAGGATATATTCTAGAGGTAGTTTTATTAGACACTCTGGGTTTTACATCCGTTAGAGATTCTATATTTGGAGGAACAGATCGTTACAAGACAATGATGAATTTACCGCTTGAGCAAGAGGGAATTACAGGAGTAATAGAGCTTGTAGCCGGAGAAGTCATTAAAAATCAAGGAAGAAAAAATGAGAAAGCCTACTCTGCTTTTGAAGCAAGAATTAGCAAGAAAATCATTCTAGAAGGTTTGGATAAAGATTTAATAAATCAAGAAGAGCAAGTAGTTTCTGTGGAGGGTGTAAATGGCGCCTTTGTTAAAGTTGGATCTCTAGAAGAGGTTGACACCTCTGGTAACTGGCCAAAAATATATGACGCTGAACAAACAAAACAATAATACAGGGCTTATTGCCCATCAAAGCCTGTCCGTTCAATTAGCATTGACCGGACATTCTTTTTTAATAACCCACACCCACACCAAAGAAGTTCTCTTTTTCTGTGAAACCATCTTTGAGCAGGCCACTACTCCAGAAGAGTTACTTACTCACCTTACACAAAAAATTAACGACACCCCCGAGCTTAATAATAACTTCGATGATGTAGTTTTAATACACTGTAACGATATGGCCACAAACGTGCCTAAATCACTTTTTGATCCTCAAAAAGCAGCAGAGTATTTAAAGTTTAATTCAAAAATACTTGCCACAGATTTCATAGCTTTTGATACGGTACATACCCAAGATATTATTACAGTATATACGCCTTATATAAATGTCAACAATTTCTTTTTTGATACCTACGGGAGTTTTTCTTATTATCATGCTACTACAAAATTACTAGAGACAATTTTAAATAGCCCTATTGATATAAACTTGCCAAAGGTGCATGTGCATGTATTTAAAGATAGTTTCACCTGTATAGTAAGTAAGGATAGTAAATTGCAGTTATGCAATACCTATAGCTACAAAACCCCCGAAGATTTTATTTATTATATCCTTTTTTGCTATGAACAATTAGAGCTTAAACCAGAAACAGACACCGTAACATTAAGTGGGGCTATCACAAAAGATGATTCTTTATATACGCTATTATTTACTTATGTTAGACACGTCAATTTTGAGCAAAACAACAAAGGGGTGGATATCAAAGACACGCCAAAACACCAACAATTTATTATTTCAAATATATAGCAATGCGCATTATTTCAGGTTTACATAAAGGGAAACGCCTCATGGCTCCAAAGTCATTACCGGTGCGTCCCACCACAGATTTTGCCAAAGAAGGTTTGTTTAATATTTTAAACCATAGGTGGATGTTTCAAGACATATCACTTCTAGATTTATTTTCTGGTACTGGAAACATTAGTTATGAGTTTGCCTCCAGAGGTTGCAAAGATATAACCTCGGTAGATAGTCATTTTGGTTGCATCAAATATATTTCTAAAATCTCTGAAGAACTACACTACAATATTCACGCTATCAAAGCTGATATTTTTAAGTACACAAAAATGCCTTCAAGGTCTTTTGATATCATTTTTGCAGACCCTCCTTATGATTTCACACTCCAACAACTAGAGCAAATGATTAGCCAATCGTTCAAAAATGGTCTTGTATCACAAGAAGGAGTTTTTATTTTAGAACACTCAAAACACACAGATGTATCTGGCTTTGAGCGTTTTTCAGAGTCTAGAAGATATGGAGGTTCTGTCTTTAGTTTTTTTCAATAAAATTAGATTTTATTTTTTCTAAAAAATTTCTGAATTTTGTAATTAACAACTAATTTAATAGCATCTTACGGTTTGATTAATATTAAGTATACATGCAAAACCAACTCCTTAAAATTATAGATTTAGACTTCGTTTCTATTGAAGTCTATCCTAACTTTTTAATTACAACAATTAAAGAGGGTGTTGTGTTTGATACCAATGAATTAGAAATTATATACCAGGTGTTCGAAAATCAATTTCCAAACAAAGACTTTGGATTAATTGCCAACAGAGTGCATGATTATACAGTAAATCCTACTTGTTATTTAGAGTCTAGTAAATACAAGCGCTTAAAAGCCATGGCAATACTGTGTCATGAGGAAGCTAGTTATAATAACGCACAGTTTGAAAAAACCTTCTACAAAGATCTAGAGGCATTTTATACATTAGAGGAGGCTGTTGCGTTTATCTCTTCCAAAATATAAAAAAAGCAGGTCTATAAGCCGGGTTCTGTTCAATTTGGCTTGTGCCAAAAATTCCTTATCATTTATCTAGGTGTACATTTACACATACACTCCATCTGCCCACCCTCCAGCATGGGCGGGAACCCTTATTGCTGGTATACGTGGCATTTCACCGTATAGAGTTTACCTGGTTTCACTACAGCATAACCTGTACATACTTTCTGTTGCACTAGTCCTCTCTCTTTTAGCTAAAGCTACTAGAAATGACGGCTGTTAGCCGCTATACTTCCCTATGGTGCCCGGACTTTCCTCTTCAAAACAAGTTTGAAGCGATAAGGCGACCTGCTGTTGCAAAAGTATCATTATTGTTAATAAATACCGTAAAATAAGAAGGGCTATTTTTTTAATTAAGGAACGTGCGTACTTATATTTGTTTTTATACTATGGAACCATTTATTGTATCGGCTAGAAAGTACAGACCCACAACATTTAAAGATGTTGTAGGCCAACAGGCCATTACAAATACCTTGGAAAATGCCATAGAAAACAATCACTTAGCACAAGCACTTTTGTTTACAGGACCAAGAGGTGTTGGTAAAACAACCTGTGCCCGTATTCTCGCAAAAAAAATAAATCAAGACGGAAATCATAAAGAAGATGAGGATTTTGCATTTAATATTTTTGAATTAGATGCTGCCTCTAATAATTCTGTAGATGATATAAGAAATCTTATAGACCAAGTACGTATTCCTCCACAGGTTGGACAGTACAAGGTATATATAATAGATGAGGTACATATGTTGTCATCAGCTGCTTTTAATGCTTTTTTAAAAACCCTTGAAGAGCCGCCAAAGCATGCCATTTTTATATTAGCAACTACAGAGAAACACAAAATCATACCTACAATATTATCAAGATGTCAAATTTTTGATTTTAGACGTATTACAGTGCAAGATATTAAAGGCCATTTAGCGTCTGTAGCACAACAAGAGAAAATCACTGCTCAAGATGATGCGTTGCATGTTATTGCTCAAAAAGCGGATGGTGCTCTTAGAGATGCACTCTCTATTTTTGATAGAGTAGTTAGTTTTTCTGGAGAAAACCTTACCCGTGAAGCAGTTACAGAAAATCTCAATGTACTAGATTACACCTATTATTTTAATATCACAGACCTTGTGGTAGAAAATGATATTCCTCAGGTATTGTTAGCCTACAATGAAATTTTAAGCAAAGGGTTTGATGGTCATCATTTTATTATGGGATTAGCTTCTCACTTTAGAGACTTATTGGTCTGCAAAAACCAACAAACCATCTCCTTGCTAGAGGTAGGTGATCAGGTAAAGAAAATGTATCTAGAGCAATCACAACAGACACCTCATGATTTTTTAATAGAAGCGCTTGATATTGCTAACGCCTGTGATTTGAAATTTAAAACAAGCCGCAACCAAAGGCTACTAGTAGAACTATGCTTAATGCAATTAACTTCTCTCACTGCGCAGGGAGAAAAAAAAAAGGCCAATAAGCTAAAAAAACGTTTTGTACTTCCTCCTTCTCATTTTAAAGAAATAGCCGCACAGGCTCAAGAAAAGCTAGATACTACTCAGCAAACACCTGTCATTGCAACTCCACCAATTTTGCAAACAAACCAGATGGAGGAGCAAGAAAATCAAAACCCCTGCTCTACCCAGGTGGATAAACAAGAAATTATCCAGCAACCATCGTTAATTAAAGAAGAAGTTTCCTCCAAAAAAAGAGTTTCAGCACTATCCTTAAAAAGCATCCAAAAAAAGCAACAACTCACAAAAGAAATTAATGCAAGGGTTCCTAATCAAGAAAACTTGCCTACTGAAGATTTTACTCTAGAGCAAATGATTACCCACTGGAATGCTTACACAGAGATTGTAAAAGGGCAAGGGAAATACAATTTCTTGTCTCACCTTACCATGAATGAACCTAAATTAAAAGACGGGATGATTCATCTTGAATTTCCAAATCAAACTATTAAAATAGAGGTGGAAAGAGATAAATTTGAGCTGTTAACATACATGCGCAAAGAACTTCAAAATTACAATATTGATCTGGTTATAGATGTTAACGAATTGCAAGTAAAACGGTATGCATATACAGACAAAGAAAAGTATGACAAACTAGTGGAAAAAAACCCTAATCTAGAAGCCCTCAGAAATGCCTTTGAACTAGATATTTAAGTACTGCTATGAATTCAAAAAAACAAAACCCAATTAAAATGTTGGGGTTAAAATTGCCTACAGATCCAAGATGGGTAAATATTGTTGAGAAAAATATTGAGGAAATATTGACAGATCACGCCTATTGTGAACAAAAAGCAACCTCTACAGCCATCTCTTTAATTGTTTCATTTCCTGAGTATACAGAGTTGGTTCAAGAAATGGTGGCGCTTGTAAAAGAAGAGATTAGTCATTTCAAACTAGTGCACGATAAAATCATAGCCCGTGGCTGGACTTTGGGGCGTGATCGTAAAGATAGCTACGTACTAGAGATTTTAAAATTTTTTCCAAAAGGTGGCAGCAGAACAACACAACTGGTTCACAGACTTTTATATGCCGCACTGATAGAAGCTAGAAGTTGTGAGCGTTTTAGACTACTGAGTGAAGAGTTAGAAGATCAAGAATTAGCAGATTTTTACCACAAACTTATGGTTAGCGAAGCAAATCATTACACCATGTTTCTAGGCTTTGCAAGACAATATGGGGACCGAAAAGAAGTAGATGAAAAATGGCAAGCATTACTGGATTTTGAAGCTCAAGTCATGGAAAATTTAAGTAAAAATGAAAGTATTCATGGATAACGTTGTTTTAGAAAAACGCTATTTCAAGGCACTTGTTTTTCGTTCATTGTAAAGCTGTTTTACAATACCATCTGCCAAACCAATTTTAGGAACATACATGTTTTTTGCTTTTGCCCACTTCATGGCAGACAGATAAATACGTGTAGCTGGAATAATCACATCTGCCCTATCTGGATTCATTTTAAGTTCAAACACACGCTGGTTATAATCATACTGTTTTACTTTTTCATAGAAGTTAGACATAAACAAATAACTCAGGGGCTGCCCTACTTTCTTTTCGCTAAAGCGATATATACTGTTTATATTTCCTCCAGAGCCTATTACATTAATTTTAGAATATGCTTTTGTATGTTGGGTAACCCACTGTTGTGCCTGTTCCCACATAGTGTCCTCAACCATCCCGTTTATAATACGGACCGTACCCAATTTAAATGAGTGTGAAGCAATATTTTTACCATTGGCAAAGACTGTAAATTCTGTAGAACCTCCTCCAACATCTACATATAAGAATACTTTATTATCACTAATGAGTTGCTTTAAATCTGTAGAGGCAATAATAGCAGCTTCATCATTACCATCAATAATCTGAATGTCAATGCCAGTAGCAGCTTTTAATTTGGATACAATTTCTTTGCCATTTTTGGCCTCTCGCATGGCAGAAGTTGCACAAGCTCTAAAGGCAACAACCTTATGAGTTTTAATAATTAATGAGTATGCCTGCATTGCATCGAGAAGCCGCTTATAATTACCTGATGATATATTACCCTTCAAAAAAACATCAGCGCCCAGTCTAATGGGTAGGCGCACCAAGGAAGTTTTTTTAAATTGTGTAGGAAATCCTTCTTTCTCTATTACCGTTGCAATGAGCAGACGTATAGCGTTAGAACCAATATCTACGGCAGCATATTTCTCTATGTGTAACAAATTAATTTTCTAGTTTATTTTTATAATACGCATACAATGCAAATTGAGACCGTACTTTTGGATTATTATTTTTTCTGTACAGGTTGTCTTGTTTTTCAGAAATACATCTCGCCTTTACATTGTCATTCCAACAAATAGAAAAGGTTTCTAAAATTTCTTCTTTAATTTGCTGGTCATATATAGGACACGAAATCTCTACTCTTGTATCTAAATTTCTACGCATAAAATCTGCAGAAGAAATATATATTTTT
>JABHYI010000248.1 GCA_018656255.1 Bacteroidota bacterium | reverse complement strand
GTACGTCATCTTGAAAAAGGACGCGTAGTTATATTTGGAGGAGGTACGGGTAACCCTTATTTTACCACAGATAGTGCCGCTGTTTTAAGAGCCATAGAAATTAACGCAGATGTTATATTAAAAGGAACCAGAGTAGATGGTATTTACTCTAGTGACCCAGAAAAAAACTCAGATGCGGTTAAATTTGAGTTTATTTCTTTTGAAGATGTATTAAAAAAAGGGCTCAAAGTGATGGATACTACTGCGTTTACCTTAAGCCAAGAAAACGAACTACCTATCATCGTTTTTGACATGAATACTCGTGGAAACTTAATGAAGGTGATCTCTGGAGAGAAAATTGGAACCAAAGTAAATCTTTAAACTAGTATTTTAGATAACATTAATAAAGACCCATTTTAGGGATATACAGATGGAAGAAGAAATAGAATTTATCATAGACAGTGCAAAAGAAGCCATGGATAATGCCGTGAGCCACTTAAATAAAAAATTTGTAAATATTCGTGCTGGAAAGGCATCTCCAGCGATGGTAGGAAGTGTTATGGTAAACTACTATGGTAGCCAAACTCCATTGTCACAAGTTGCTAATGTTGCAACACCTGATGGTATGACAATTACAATAGCTCCTTGGGAAAAAGGATTGATTCCAGAAATAGAAAAAGGAATTCATCTTGCAAATATTGGCTTTAACCCAATGAATAATGGAGACAGTGTTATTATAAACGTTCCACCACTTACAGAAGAACGCAGAAAAGAATTAGCCAAACAAGCTAAAGCAGAGGCAGAAGACAGTAAAGTTGGAGTGCGCAACGACCGTAAAAACGCCATGAATAGCATTAAAGAAATAGAAGGTGCAAGCGATGATTTAAAGAAGGGTCTGGAAGAAGATGTCCAAAAAATGACAGATGCAAGTATTACCAAAATTGATAGTCTTCTTGTAGTAAAAGAAAAAGAAATTATGACTGTATAACATGTACATCATATCAAAATAAAAAAGCCTCCTATTTGTTATTATTTTTTTAATAGTTAGGAGGCTCTTTATTGAAATATAGTATCTAAGTTATTTTTTAGTTCCTTATATATTAATTTACAAGTATTTAAAAACACCTCACAAGCGCTCCCTAAAAAATGAAGAAAATAAGTTTCTTATTGGTTTTTATTTTTGT
The DNA here is from genome assembly GCA_018656255.1 of Bacteroidota bacterium. GTDB lineage: Bacteria > Bacteroidota > Bacteroidia > Flavobacteriales > Flavobacteriaceae > Patiriisocius. The sequence continues at coordinate 4,170 of JABHYI010000248.1, read as the reverse complement.
GAATTTCAATGCCGTTTCACAAACTAAAAAACTAGATACCCTCCACCACCAAAAAAACATTGACTTTAACTATAAAGCTTTAATTATACCTGCTTCATTAATAGGATATGGAGCCTTAAGCCTCTATAATGATAAATTAACTACCCTTGACACATCCCTTAGAAATAGCATAAATTCAGACAACGAAAAAACATTTCCTCTTGATGAAGGTACCCAATCACTTGCGTTTTTATCTGTGTATGGGTTAAATTTATTTGGCGTAAAAGGGAAAAACAATTTTAAAGACCGTAGCATTGTTTTGGCAACAGCCTACCTTATAATGGGATCCAGTGTTACTGTATTAAAAAAAGCCACGCATCGCCAAAGACCCAACCAAACTGGATACACCTCATTTCCCTCTGGGCATACAGCAACAGCATTTATGGGGGCTGAGTTTTTATATCAAGAATATAAGGATGTTTCACCCTGGTATGGTGTTTCTGGATATTTTATCGCCGCTGGTACTGGATATTTAAGAATGTATAATAATAAACATTGGTTTTCTGATGTAATTGCAGCTGCTGGAATAGGTATTTTAAGCACCAAAATTGCTTACTGGGTTCAGCCCCTTTTTAAAGAACTGTTTTCTAAAAAAGAAAGTTCAACTACAACTGCGGTAATCCCTTATTACAACAAAAAGGAAGTAGGCCTTTCAATGTCAATGTCATTTTAATAGATAGGCCTCATATTTTACAAAAATCGAGGTGCCATAATTTTAATTGCCCTAAATAGATTTCTTACCTTTACAAAACAACAAAACATCTATCATTGAATAAACTTTTTAGCATCGGATTTTGGAGTGCCACGGCGCGTTTTATATTACGCAACCGGGTATTTATTTTAGTTGCTATTGCTTGTTGTACCGTCTTTCTTGGAATGCAATGGAAACATATGCGCTTCACCTATACAGAGGCAAACATGCTTCCCGATGACCACCAAGTAAACACTGCCTATAATACATTTCTGGACACCTTTGGAGAAGAAGGAAACCTTATCATATATGGCGTAAAAGACAGCTTATTATTCACTCCATCAAATTTCAGCACCTGGAACACTTTATCTAAAGAACTTGGGCAAGCCCCAGAGGTTGACCTCACTTTATCTGTAGGAGATCTCCAAAAATTAAAAAAACGCACAGATAGCATCGGGTTTGAAATGGTTCCGCTTGTAAGGGATTCTATTTTAAGTAAGAAACAACTTAAAAAACTACAATACGAACTTTTTGAAAAGCTTCCTTTTTATAGTGGATTGGTATACTCTCCAGATAAAAAATCTGTAAGAACTGCCGTCTATCTTAAAAAAGACATTGTAAATACCCCTGCCAGAAAAATATTTATAGAGAAGGTGCTTATTCCTAAAATAGCAGCCTTTGAAAAACAAACTGGCATGAAAGTCTATACCTCTGGTATGCCTTACATTAGAACCTTAAACTCTCAAAACATTATTGATGAAATAGGCATGTTTATTGGAGCGGCTGTGATTGTCACCTCTATTATTTTCTTCTTTTTCTTTAGATCATACAGAGCAACTTTCATATCAATGATTACTGTTATTATTGGTGTATTATGGGCCTTTGGAATACTTGGGTTACTTAAATATGAAATCACGGTATTAACCGCTTTAATTCCTCCGCTTATAATTGTAATTGGAATCCCTAATTGTATTTTCTTGATTAACAAATACCATCAAGAAATAAAACAGCACGGAAATCAAGCAAAATCACTGCAACGCGTTATTGCTAAGGTTGGAAATGCAACATTAATGACCAATGTTACGACTGCTTCAGGGTTTGCCACATTTATTCTGACAAATAGCCAACTACTCAAAGAATTTGGAATTGTTGCCTCTATCTGTATTATTGCCATATTCTTGCTTTGCTTGCTTATTATTCCAATTGTGTATAGTTTTATGGCAGTGCCTAAAAACAAGCATTTAAACCATTTAAACAAACGTTGGATTAACCGCTTTGTGGATTGGATGGAAAACAAAGTGAGGCATAATCGTATTGCTATATATATGATTTCTATTGGGCTATTGTGTGTTAGTATCATTGGAATTTACAATATAAAAATCTCTGGCTCACTGGTTGAAGACATGCCAAAGAAGACCGAGTTTTTTAAATCCATTAGGTTTTTCGAGAAAGAGTATAAAGGCATTATGCCCCTTGAAATTTTAGTAGATACCAAAAGAAAAAAAGGTGTAATGAAGCTTGCTACTTTAAAGCGAATGAATGAGCTTCAAGAGTACATAGAGGAATTCCCAGAGTTTTCACAATCACTCTCTGTGGTAGATTTAGTAAAATATAGCAAACAAGCGTACTATAATGGCAATCCTGAGTACTATCAATTACCCAATAGTCAAGAGAGAAGCTTTATTTTAAGTTATGCCAAAAGCAGTACAAAAGATACAAATTTGCTAAAAAGTTATGTAGATAGTACAGGACAGTTTGCTCGTATTACTACTTTTATGAAAGACATAGGTACCGAGCGATTTGACAGAATTGAAGAGGACCTAAAGGCAAAAGCACTTAAAATTTTTCCACAAGAGAGGTACAACGTAAGTTTTACAGGGAAAGCATTACTATTTCAAAAAGGAACAAAGTATTTAGTTAAAAATCTAATTATTAGTCTTTCTCTGGCCATTTTACTAATTGCCCTTTTTATGGCTTGGATGTTTAGGAGCTTTAGAATGATATTGGTTTCTCTGATACCAAATTTACTTCCCTTAATTATCACTGCTGGTTTGATGGGCTTTTTAGGAGTCCCCATAAAACCCTCTACCATTTTAGTATTTAGTATCGCCTTTGGTATCTCTGTGGATGACACCATTCATTTTTTGGCCAAATATCGCCAAGAACTTATTGCCAATAACTGGAAGATTAAAAAATCTGTATACGCTGCCTTGCGTGAAACAGGAGTAAGTATGTTTTACACCTCTATTGTACTTTTCTTTGGGTTTTCTGTATTCACTATCTCAAGTTTTGGAGGTACTGTAGCACTTGGCGCATTGGTTTCTGTTACCTTAGTATTTGCTATGCTAGCAAATTTATTGTTACTTCCATCTTTACTGCTTTCTCTTGAAAAGAGTATTGCAAATAAACAAACCTTAAAAAAACCGGCCCTAGGCATCTTACCAGAAAATATGGAAGAAGAACAGGAGCTGTTAAAATAATTAATTCTCATTTCTATTATCTGAATTATAACCTATCTTTATCGCTTGATTTTTTGACTATGAAACACACAGAAATAGTACACGTTTTACAAACAGAGCCTACCATCAACGAACTTAAAATACGAGGTTGGGTTCGTTCCTTTAGAAGCAACCGTTTTATTTCGGTAAACGATGGCTCTACTATTAAAAATTTGCAATGTGTTATTGATTTTGAAAATTTTGACCAAGACATACTTAAAGATATAACTACAGGAGCTTGTATAGAAATTACCGGAGTGCTGGTAAAAAGCCAAGGGCAAGGCCAAACCCTAGAGGTCCAAGTGTCTGGCATTGTTATTTTAGGCACCGCAGACCCAGAACAAGTAAAACTAACCATTCTTTCTCCAAAGCGTCACAGTCTAGAAAAGTTGCGCGAACAAGCGCATTTACGTGTGCGCACCAATACCTTTGGAGCGGTGATGCGTTTGCGATCAAAACTATCTTTTGCAGTACACGAGTATTTTCAGAAAAATGGATTTAATTACATGCATACTCCAATTATCACAGGAAGTGATGCAGAGGGTGCAGGAGAAATGTTTAAGGTAAGTGCTCTGGATCCAAAAAACCCACCTTTGGATGATAAGGGAAATGTAAATTATAAAGAAGACTTTTTTGCAAAAGAAACCAACCTTACGGTAAGTGGCCAATTAGAGGCAGAAACCTTTGCAATGGGACTGGGTAAGGTATATACTTTCGGGCCAACTTTTAGAGCAGAAAACAGCAATACCTCGCGCCATTTAGCAGAATTTTGGATGATTGAACCAGAGGTTGCCTTCAACGATTTGGCAGACAACATGGACTTGGCTGAAGATTTCATAAAGTATGTAATCTCCTATGCGCTAGAAAACTGCCAAGACGATTTAGCCCTTTTGGAGCAAAGACTCATAGAGGAAGATAAAAGCAAACCTACTGCAGAGCGTC
>JABHYI010000238.1 GCA_018656255.1 Bacteroidota bacterium | reverse complement strand
CATCTGGGTTAGCAATAGCTTGAGTGAATGAACCGTTAAAATCTCCAAAACCAGGTAATTGGTTTTCAAGTGTTATAGGGAATTCTGTTGGGTCTAAGTTTGGTGTGAATGTTAATTCCCAGTCAAAGGCATCTGCGCCCCATCTGTCATCCCATTGGATTAAGTATTCTTGACCACCTACAACAGCTATATCTGCAACTGAAGATCCAAAATTATTTGGAGCATCACAAGCATCATCATCGTTAGCAACCGGAGTTAAAGTATCACATCCATCTGTGTATACATATAATCTAGTGTCTATTCCAGCTGGGTCAGAAGCACAAGAGTTGATACCTATTGTTCCATCTCCTTCAGCTGTGTAGCTATACCATAGAGCATCTGTTGCTCCAGCTTGTGTAGCACTTCCAGAACCTGGTGTGATTGCAACATCACTATAAACTCCAGGAGTTGCTACAGTTGGGTTGTCACAAGACAATCCTGTTAAAGCAGCTGGTCCAGTTAATTCCCAGTCAAAGGCATCTGCGCCCCATCTGTCATCCCATTGGATTAAGTATTCTTGACCACCTACAACGGCTACATCTGCAACTGAAGATCCAAAATTATTTGGAGCATCACAAGCATCATCATCGTTTGCAACTAGTGTTAGTGTATCACAACCATCTGCGTATACATATAATCTAGTGTCTATTCCAGCTGGGTCAGAAGCACAAGAGTTAATGCTCATTAATCCATCTTCAGCAGGAGTGTAGCTATACCATAAGGCATCTGCTGCTCCTCCTTGTGTTGCACCTCCGGTACCTGGTACAATAGCGGCGTCAGAGTAAATCCCTGGTGCTGCTACAACCGCGGTTGCGCAGGTGTCTCCACCATTTTGCGAGTTAGCTTGCCAACCAAAGGTTGTCATGATTGCTAACATAAGTAAAGTAGTAATTTTTTTCATAAAAACGTTATTTATTAAGTTAAGGGTAATTAAATGTTTGTTTAAGCTGAACAATATATGTAATAAATAAGCAAGTTGTAATTCATTTTTATATTTTTAGATGAAAGACCTATTCTATCTTTTAAGTGTAATTAAATGCTGTATTTTTATTAAAATTCTCATAGTTCACCTCCTTTTTTTATCACTTTGTCATTCAGTTTCAAATTTTAATTCTGATACTCAAATTACAATTGAAATATTGCGATATTTGAAAACTTAAAAAAACAAACACACACACAAATGGGGTTATTTAGTGCATTTAAAAAAGAAGATTCTAGTAAACAAGCAAAAGAGAATCAAAAGTTTCCTTGGATTGATTTAACTTCACTAGACCAATTACTAGAAATTCAAGAACAATCTAAAACAACACCAGTTGTTATTTTTAAACACTCTACTAGGTGCGTTATAAGCCGCATGGTATTGCGAGATTTTGAGAGTAGTTTTGTAAAGGATGGGAAAAGTGTTGCCTTATATTTTTTAGACCTATTATCTTACAGAGATATCTCAAGTCAGGTAGGTGAAATGTTCCAAGTTTTTCATCAAAGCCCGCAACTTATCGTTATAAAAAATGGTGAGGCAATTTACCATACCTCTCATAATGAAATAAAAGCAGATGCTATAAAAGATGTAATCTAACAGCCTCTCAAATCAATATTAAATTATATTTGAAAAACGCCTTTCTTAGAAAGGCGTTTTTTTGTCAAATATTTCTAAAACATATTTTTACATCCTTATTACAAGTCATTGTTTTTTATGATTTCTTTTAATCTTGATTTTAAATCCTCACCAGTATCATACACCATTTGCTCGTTTGATGGGAAATCAATAAAATTATGTTGCAAAAATCTCTTGTCTTGAGAAGTAAGGGCTCTTTTATCTCCAGTGTATTTTGCAAATACATTTTCAAATACAAAAACACTAGCAATAGGCAAACGGTTTACTTCTGTATTCTTTTTCATGTTTGTGTAAACTACCTCTGCTTGAACAGCAGCAGATTTTGATTGTGTGATCATCATAACCCTTGCAGATATAGTAAGGTACTTGTCTTTTTTAATGTCATTACCCAAACTATCTTTAGCTACATTTCCGTTGCTATCATACACATACTCCCAACCGTCCTTAATACGCTTGGAGCGTCTTTGCTGTATTTCATTTAATTTTTCTGGAGCTATAGTAATCTCTTTAAAATGTAGCGTTACACCATACATATAGTCAATAGCGCTGTCTTGCTGGGTATGATACTGTGTCCAGAACTTATCTAGACCATAGGTGTTTATACTTAACAACTCTTGCTCTAGCGAGGCAGGGATTATTTGATTTGTACTGTTTTTTAAATCAATCAAAACAAAATCTGTCCCATAAAAACGAGCATTCTCTTTTTTAAGGCTCACATCTTTATAGTTAGGCTGCACATCCTCAAGCTCACAATAAATATTATAGGCAGTTCTATAGTCTTTACGTGTTTGATATTGCATATATAAACCAGCCTCATCATACAAGTAAGCTATGTAGGCCTTCTTTGCGTCAAGGATTTTACTGCTGTAATCTTTCAGTGTAAATTCAGCATCTCTCTTTAGGGTATTACTATAGATAGGCAGTAATGGCCGTATTTTATCCTGTATATACGCTAAGTTTTGATAGGTGTAGTAAATCTCTTTAGCGCCAGATGCATTGCCTTGTTTTTCTAGAAAGGAGATACGTCTTGTGTCTTTGGCTACATTTTTTTGAAATGCCTTTTCAAGAACTGTAATATGTCCATCTTTCTTTTTAGAGGAGGTATTCTTCTGAAGTTTTTTTACAGCTAGCTCTATGGCTTGCTCGTAATTTCCTTGAGCGAGTAGTCTTTGATTTTTTTTAACACTGTTACAACCTGCTAGCAACAACGCCAAACTAAATATGTAAAGTAGCTTTTTCATTGGGTATAGGTGTTGGTTATAAAATAACAATGTCAATAGGTGTGCCAAACTATTAATTGTAATGCGTTAGCCTTGCTATTTTGATTAGCTGTTTTTAAGCTTATTTTCTATCAACACTGTGCTTGCCGGCGCCCAAAAGTGCAATAGCTAAAAATCCAAATAAAAACAACAACGCTTTTTCTTTCATGCTTATAGGGTCTGCGCCATGAATAATAAATGCAGCGACTCCCATTGTGATAATAACAGGGATACTCGCTAAACGTGTTTTGTACCCAATAATAATTAACATTGGGCAAATAGCCTCCGCAATTACAACTAAAATTGTTGTAGCTAAAACTCCAATACCAATTGGATCTGACTTCATCAAAGTTCCTTGTATGAGATTTAAAAGTTTTGGTATGCCGTGAGATAGCATCATTGCACTAAAAGTAAAGCGTAATAAAAATAAACCAATGTGGTAGGTAGATGTCATAATGATGGTGTTGTTTTTTTTGTTTAAAAATAGAAAAGTTTTTGGTATTTAAGTTTTTTACAGCCACAAATTTGAACTATAATACTGGGTATGATTTTGTTTTTAAGCTGTATTTTTACAAAAAAAAAAATATATTACAAATGAATAAAGCAAGCGCATGGATTTCTGCAGCAAGGCTAAGAACCTTACCACTTTCTATAGCCGGTATTTTGGCAGGGAGCGCCGTAGCGGTAAAGACAACAGTTTTTTCTTTGCCAATTCTTGTTCTTGCCCTAGGAACTACTCTTGGTTTCCAGGTGTTGTCAAATTTTGCTAATGATTATGGAGATGGTATTAAAGGCACAGACAATCAAGATAGAGTAGGGCCAAAACGCACGCTACAAAGCGGACTATTAACCGCAAAAGAATTAAAAAATGGAATGATAGTAACGGCAGGTATTACCTTGTTTTTAGCCTCGGTATTAATCTTCACTGCCTTTGGAAGTGACCATATGGTGCTTTCTTTTATCTTTTTTAATCTAGGAATTGCCGCCATCATTTCCGCTGTTAAATACACTGTTGGCGATAATGCTTATGGATATAAGGCCATGGGAGATTTGTTTGTTTTTTTATTTTTCGGGATTGTAGGGGTTGTGGGTTGCTATTTTTTGTTTTCAAAATCTTTAGGAAATCATGTTTTTTTTCTTGCCATAGCAATCGGGTGTATGAGTACTGCGGTCTTGAATTTAAATAACATGAGAGACAGAATCCAAGATGCTAAGGTTCAAAAAAACACATTGGCAGTGGTTTTAGGTGCTAAAAATGTAAAGAAGTATCACAGTGTTTTAATAATCTCAGCGCTTGTTTCTGCCCTGATTTATTTATTTGCTAGCCAAGCAAAACCCCTTTATTATTCTGCGCTTATTGCTTTTATTCCTTTACTTATAAACATGTTTAAGGTATTTAAAAACGAAGATCCAGCTCTGCTGGATCCTGAGCTTAAAAAAATAGCGCTAAGTACTTTTGTGTTTGCACTATTGCTTTTTGTTACAAGTTTTTTTTAAAACGCAGTTGTGTACTCTTATTTTACATGAAAACTAATCAATATATTGTATTTTTAAATTCTTGTTTTTAAAGATCATGCACATAGTTTTATATTAATACATACCCATCTTGAAAGCACATTATAAAAAACATATTCTAGAATTTAAAACTCCAAGCGGCACCTCTCGCGGTATTTTAAAAACAAAAGAAGCTTGGTTTATTGTTCTTGAAAATAATGGTGAATTTGGAGTTGGTGAGTGTGGTATGTTACGGGGGCTTAGTATTGATGACCGTCCAGATTTTGAACAAACATTACAATGGGTTTGTGCAAACATCCACCTTGGAGAGCAACATTTGTATGACGCATTAACCGAGTTTCCATCCATCCAAATGGGCCTTGAAATTGCTTTTAAGTCTTTGGCGGCTCCTGATCCATTTCAAATTTATCCTTCTGCCTTTACAAAGGGTGAAGCCTCAATTGCAATCAATGGTTTGATATGGATGGGCGATAAGGCCTTTATGAGTAAGCAAATTACCACCAAACTCAATGAAGGTTTTGGTTGTATAAAAATGAAAATTGGCGCTATTAATTTTGACACAGAGTTGGCACTTTTAAAGAGTATAAGGCAAGAATTTTCTGCCTCAGAAATAGAAATAAGAGTAGATGCCAATGGGGCTTTTAATCCTAAAAATGCCTTAGAGAAATTAAAACGATTGTCTGATCTAGACTTGCATTCAATAGAGCAGCCTATAGCTGTAAAACAATGGGACCAAATGGCCTATCTGTGTGAAAAAAGCCCTTTAGACATAGCTTTAGACGAGGAGTTAATAGGTGTGTTTTCTAACCAATCTAAACAAGCGCTGCTTCAACATATTAAGCCCCAATACATAATTTTAAAACCAAGTTTTATAGGCGGTTTTAAAGGGAGCGATTCCTGGATTGAGTTATCTCAGGCAAATAATATACAGTGGTGGATCACATCTGCCCTAGAGAGTAATGTAGGATTAAACGCAATTTCGCAGTATACGTTTACAAAAAATAGTACATTGCCTCAAGGTTTAGGTACGGGAAGTTTATACACAAATAATATTGCATCTGCTTTACAAATAACAAAAGGGACACTGTGTTACAACCCTACTAAAAAATGGAATTTTAATTTATGAATTATATACAACAAGCAAATAAAGGAAAAAACGAACCTTGGATGTTCTTGCTTACCTTTTTGTTAACTGCAGGCCTATTTATTTATAGCCTGGTCATTTTTTTATTCTTTAGTGATGGCATAGACCTGGTAGAGCAACAACAAATGCTTTTTGAGTTAGTGCCTAGTAAAAATTTCTGGTTGGCATTTAACT
>JABHYI010000247.1 GCA_018656255.1 Bacteroidota bacterium | reverse complement strand
GGAGCAAAGGTTATAGGTGAGCTTTTAAGCCAAGGGCTTGTTCTTCAAAGCCATTACCATACAAATCCGCAGGCTTATGATTCTGGTATTCAAGAAATTTCAGAAGTGCTGCTTCAAAAAATTAGTTGTTTAAAAACTGCTAACACATCCTTGGCTACCTTTAAAATACCAGCGCCAAAACCGCTTTTAGACAATGGACTAACCCTTGTTGTAGACGCCGTTAGGGATCCAGGAAATTTAGGCACCATAATTAGACTCTGTGATTGGTTTGGAGTTACCCAATTGGTATGTTCTCAAGATACTGTAGACTGCTATAACCCAAAGGTTGTTCAAGCTACTATGGGTTCTATAGCTAGAGTTTCAGTCCATTACTTGGATATAAACCAATACCTAAAACAAGCCAAACTGCCAGTATATACAGCCACAATGGATGGAGAGAATGTGTATGACACTGCCTTGGCAAGTGACGCAATACTAATTATGGGTAATGAGGCAAATGGGGTTTCTCAGAAAATAAAAGCCCTTTCTAGCCATCAAATTGCTATTCCGCAATTTGGTGTGTTGCACGCTACAGAGAGTTTGAATGTGGCCTCTGCCACAGCAATACTCCTAAGTGAGTTTGCACGTACTACTGAAATGTAAAATTAATAAACATCCCCCGAGAATTAATAGCGCTGAGGTTTGAGGTGTAGGTACTCAATGGGTTGTTATCTGGCACCAGTTCATCACTAGTTGCAAACACGCCTCTAATAGAGGGTGTGAATTTAAAGAAATATAAATAGATGTCTACCCCAAAACCAAGCTCAAAATAGTTTGTGATGCGCGTGGTTCTAAATTGCCCTAAGCTATTGTCTTCAGGGTTTTTCTCGTTACTTGATAGATTTAAAGATGTAGAGACCCCGCCAATTATAAAAGGCTTCCAGTTATTAAGCCTCTTGGTGCTAAATTTCAGCAATAATGGTACATGGATATAGGTAGATTTAACCTCCCGCAGCGCGGCTATTTCATCTCCAATTCTTGGAAAAACAAGGTTTCTTTGGGTAAAATAAATTCCTGGCTCTAGCCTAAGGTTAATGTATTTACTGATGCGCATATCTCCAATAAGCCCCACATTAAAACCTGTAGTTGGTTCAACAATGACGTCTGTATTGGTGTTGCCCAGCTCATCGTTGTACTCAATTTTAAAATCATAGCTGTTAAAGCCTAAAAAATAACCCCAAGTTAAAAATTTCGCATCAAAGGTTTCAAGGTTAGACAAGCGCTCACTGCTAAATAGTTGCGCTTGAGCACTTTGAGTGAGCAGTCCTAGGGCCAGAAGTATTATTAGTTTTTTCATACTATTTTGTAGCGCTATAAATGGTGGCTACACCAAAAGTTTGTGGTTTGTGTTGTACCTCTATAAACCCGGTTTTTCTTAAAATATTGTTTAATGCTTCTCCGTAAGGAAAAACAGAGGCGCTTTCACTCAAGTAATTGTAAGCTACTTTATCTTTACTAAATAAAGTGCCCACTAAAGGTAAAATGTTTTTACTGTACAAATGGTATCCTTGTTTGAAAGGAAACTTTTTTGGCACAGAGGTTTCTAAGATAATAAATAGGCCACCCTTTTTTAATACACGTAGTATTTCAGAAAGACCTTTTTCTAAATTTTCAAAATTTCGCACTCCAAAAGATACCGTAATCACATCGAAGCTATTGTCCTCAAAAGGCATAGCCTCTCCATCTCCTTTAATAAAATCTACTTTTGCCTGCAAAACCGTATTGTTTACTTTTTTACGTGCCATTGAGAGCATGCCCTCAGAGAGATCAAAGCCTATGATTTTTTTTGCAGTAATGTGTTTGGCAAATTCTATGGCCAAATCTCCGGTACCTGTAGCAACATCTAGTATGCTATCAGGGGTATGATTTTTTGCCATTTGCAGCACCTTACGGCGCCATTTTAAGTCTGTACCTAAAGATATGACTCTGTTAAGATTGTCATACTTATTTGATATGGTGTCAAACATTTGTTCTACCTGCTCTTTTTTATTGAGGGTAGAATCTTTGTATGGTGTTACTTTTTTTTGTGTTGTCATTTCGGGTGCAAAAATAGCATTTTTTATTGTTACATTTTTTCAATTTTTTAAAACCACATTAAAATAAATCATCATGTAAAAGCCCTTATTTGGTTGTTAGGTGATTTTCAAAATAGAAGATACCATCTGCAGAAGCCTTTGTGATTTAAAAATTCAATACATTTGCACCTTATTTCTAATTACTGTTATGAAAATTATTATCGCCGGTGCAGGTGAAGTAGGGTTCCATTTGGCAAAACTATTGTCTTTTGAGTCTCAGGATATCACATTAATTGATACCCACAGAGATTCCTTGTCATATGCAGACACCCATCTAGATATTCGTGTTGTTCGCGGAGATGCCACCTCAATTAAGGTCTTGGAAAACAGCAATGTTATTGACACAGATTTGGTCATTGCTGTAACTTCCTCAGAGACTACAAATATCACTGTTTGCGTTTTGGCCAAACAATTAGGCGCAAAGAGGACCATAGCTAGAATTTCAAACACAGAATTTATAGATCGTAAAGATGAGGTTGGTTTCACTAAATTTGGAATCGATGAGTTAATTTCTCCAGAATCTTTGGCTGCCAATGAAATAGAGTTGCTACTCAATCAAAGTGCTTTTAACGACACCTATGAGTTTGAGGGTGGCGCTTTAACTATGATTGGTCTACATTTAAACCGTACCAACAGTTTTATAGATAAAACAGTTAAAGAGGTGGCGAGCGTATTTCCTAATTTAAAATACGTGCCTATAGCCATGCAGCGTTATGGCACTCAATACACCATTATACCCAGAGGTGATACTCAATTTAAAGAAGGAGATCAAGTTTATTTTATAACCACCAAAGAAGGTGTTGATGAAATCTACGAGCTTACCGGAAAAGAGCGGCACGAGATTAGAAATGTTATGATTTTAGGAGGGAGTAACATTGGGTATAAAACAGCCAGTGATTTATGTAAAAATAGATTTAACGTAAAGCTTATCGAAAACGATAAGGAAAAGGCTTTTGAAATTGCCGATGACATCCCAAGTTGCCTAGTTATTAACGGTGATGGAAGAAATGTAGAGCTACTCTTAGAGGAGGATGTTCAAGACATGGATGCTTTTATTTCCGTAACAGGAAATAGTGAAACCAATATCATGTCTTGTTTGGTAGCGAAATCTAAAGGGGTTAAAAAAACAATTGCCCTTGTAGAGAATATGGACTACTTTCAGTTGTCTCACTCTATAGGTATTGATACTCTAATCAATAAAAAATTACTAGCAGCCAACAATATCTTTAGATACATACGTAAAGGAGAGGTTGTTGCTATGACCAAGCTTAACAACATGAATGCAGAGTTGTTGGAGTTTGTGGTAACACCCTCTTCTAATGTTACAAACAAGATTATACGAGATATTGATATTCCTCGCTCTGCCATAATTGGTGGTGTGGTAAGAGATGGTGAAGGGCAAATTGCGCTGGGTGATTTTAAAATCCAAAGCGGTGATCGTGTTGTTGTTTGTTGCCAGCCGCAATCTATAAGTAAAGTAGAAAAACTCTTTGTGTAATGAGTTTTTTAAAACAGGTAAATCATAAAATTATTGCACATATCATGGGCCTACTCCTAGCGGTAAATGGCTGTTTTATGTTAATTGCCTCTATAATGAGCGCCGTCTGCAACGATGGTGTGCTTCAGCAAATGTTACTCTCAGGGCTAGTTACTCTGGCAACAGGAGGCTTAGTAATGTTTTTAACTCGCGCGCATAAAAAAGAACTACACAAAAAAGACGGATATATTGTTGTGGCAATGGGCTGGGTGATTATGTCTTTGGCCGGCACACTGCCGTATTTGTTTACAGGCGCAATACCCTCATTTACCAATGCTTTTTTTGAAACCATGAGTGGCTATTCTACAACGGGAGCTAGTATTTTAATTGATGTAGAGAGCCTCCCAAAGGGTATTTTGTTTTGGAGAAGTATTACTCACTGGATAGGCGGTATGGGTATTATTGTTTTGGCTGTTGCTATATTACCTTTACTAGGTATTGGAGGAATGCAATTGTTTGCTGCAGAGGCTCCAGGTCCTGGAGGAGATAAGTTACATCCAAGAATTACAGACACTGCAAAACGATTGTGGCTCATATACGTGGGTTATACAGCTGCAGAAACTTTATTGTTAAGCCTTGCAGGTATGAGCTTTTTTGATGCAATCAATCATTCATTGAGCACGCTGAGTACGGGTGGTTTTTCTACTAAAAATGCTAGTATAGCTCACTGGAATGACACCCCACTTATACAGTACATAATTATGTTTTTTATGTTTCTGGCAGGTACAAATTTTGTACTGAGTTACTTTGCATTTAAGCTCAAGTTTTCTAAAATAATTCGTGATGAGGAGTTTAAAGCCTACTCATTTTTACTTATTCTCCTTCCGGCTATTTTTGCTGCCGTTATCTACTTTAAAGTTGATCTTAGCGCTAGTAGTATTTTGCACCCTATGGTATGGGGAGAGTTGGAAGCAAGTGTTCGTCATGGCTTATTTCAGATATTAGCCATTGTTACCACTACAGGTTTTGTGACCTCAGATTATGCTATCTGGACTCCTATTTTGACCATATCTTTATTTGGTTTAATGTTTTTGGGTGGATCTTCTGGGTCTACCTCTGGAGGGATTAAAATTGTACGGCATTTAATTATGATTAAAAACGGAGTTTTAGAGTTTAAACGTACCCTGCACCCTAATGCAATTTTACCAGTACGTTATAACACAAAAGCTGTACAGCAGCCTATTGTTTTTAATATTCTTGCGTTTTTTATATTGTACATGCTGTCTTTTATTGTTGGTGTGATTGTTTTTTCTGTGCTCGGGCTTGACTTTAAAACGGCTCTTGGTGCTGCAGCATCAACCCTTGGTAATGTAGGTCCAGCTCTAGGGGATCTTGGTCCTGTGCATACCTATGCAGATTTGCCATCATTGGCAAAATTATGGGCTACTTTTTTAATGTTAATTGGAAGACTTGAACTTTTTACAGTACTTATTTTATTTACACCTTTTTTCTGGAGAACACGATAGGGCTAGTCATTAAAGGAAATAATTTCTATCTCCACGCGCCTGTCATTGGTGCTTCTTCTGCCAAGTGGTTGCCTAAAGGCCATGCCTTTATAACTCATTCTGTTTTTGTTAATCCCTTTTTTAATAAGGTAGTTGTAAACGTATTGAGCCCTTGCCTCACTTAAGTTTTTCTTTCCTGTTCTTAGATTTGTAAAATCTATTCCCGGGTTATCAGGGTCTCCACAACAAATATGGCCAATAAGCTTAAAAGTCATGTTTGGGTATTGTTGTAAAAAAGTAAGAAGTTTTTTTAGAGATTTTTTGCTTTCATTTAACATTATGTCTCTGTCTTGATAGAACCTAATACCTTCAATTGTGATTTTGTCTCCTGCTCTAAATACTTTTGCATATTCAGGGGCAATACCACTTTGAGTGGGTTTTAAGACAATCTCTCCAGCTACTTTTACATGGTATTTTTTAAGGTGAATAAAAATATCTACCCGTCTGTTGGTTTTTGAATCACTATCCAACTCGCCATATCCCTGAGATGAAATAATGGTAAACTCACGCAAGTTTTTAGTGACATTTGCTGCTCTACTTTTAGAAAGCGTTAAGTTATAGTCTTCTTTGCCAACTGTATTGGTGTAGCCTTTAATATGAACATCTAGCTTGTCTTTGTTGTGTATTTGTTTTATGCTGTCAAGAATAAAGATATGTTCTTGTGTAAGCTGTGCTTTGTCATTTTCAAAATACAATGAAAATTGCATCTGATCTTCTTGCGCCCACAAAAAAGGAGCACAAAATATACATATATATGAAAGTAAAAGTTTCATCAGTAGTAATTAACAATTACCTAAATGTACTAAAATCTTAAGACTTGCCTTGCTTGAGGTGTAAATCTATGTGTTTTACTGGGTCTTAAAGCGCAATCTCTTTGTATGGATTAAGCAGTGTGTGTTTCAGCCAAATGACTCAAATCTATTTCATTAATTTCTTTTCCCGTTGAGAGTGTTATAAGGCTTTGAACATTCCCTAAATAGGGCAAAAGGGTGAGTTTTGTGATTATAAAAGTCTCGTAGGCCTCTATATCTTCAACAATTAATTTGAGCAGGTAATCAAAGGTGCCACTAACCCTATGACACTCCACAACTTCTGGAAAATCATTCACTTTTTTAACAAATTTTTCTAAATAGGTGCGTGTGTGTCCCTGCAGCGTTATGGCAACAAAGACTGTTTGTTTAAGCCCTAGTTTTTTTTGATTTAACCTGGCAGAATACCCCTTTATGTATCCTTCACGCTCAAGTTTTTTTATGCGTTCAAAAACAGGAGTTGTAGATCTTTTTAAATCCTCAGCAAGACTCTTTACGGTTCTATTAGAGTCTTTTTGTAGTGCCTTTAGGATGGCAACATCTGTTGTGTCAAGTTTCATTTGCTATTTATTCCGTTATTTTGTCGTAAAAATAGAATAAATATTATGTTTTTTGTAATTTTTAAGAATAAAACACCAATTATTAACTTAAAGGCAGGTAATACACATTATTTAAATTACATTTTTTGTATTTTTATAAATTATTAAAAAGATAGAAGCGGCATGACAGAAACTGCATTTAATATGCCTAAAATGGGCGAAAGTATAACCCAGGGCACCATACTTAATTGGTTGGTAGAGGAAGGTGCCGCTTTCCAAGAAGGTGATATTCTTGTTGAAATTGCCACAGATAAGGTAGATAATGAGGTGCCTGCTCCAGGCTCTGGAGTGATGATTTCTCACCAGGCTGCTGTCAATGATATTGTTCAAGTAGGGCAAACCATTGCTTTGTTGTCATTATCTAATGAAGTAGATGCTGCTAAAACCCTTCCAGAAAACACTCCCCAGAAAAATTTAATTAAAAGTGGTAAAACCACTAAAAAACCCTTAGCTGCTAAAGGTATTTTAAAGGTAAACGACAACGTTTTTATTTCTCCCCTTGTAGATAGTATGGCTAGAAAACATCATATTAGCTACCAAGAGCTAGCCTGTATTTCGGGTAGCGGCCTAGATGGGCGTTTGCGTAAAACAGATATTACAAGTTATATAGAAGCGGGGAGGCCTTTTCAGTTTGGGCAACTAGAAAGCAAAAATCAGGGGTATAGTATTCCCGATTTAAAGTTTGATAAAGGTAGTGGTAAGGTCATACCCATGGACCGCATGCGAGAAATGATTGCAGACCATATGGTGTACAGTAAGCATACCTCTCCTCATGTAACTGCTTATGTTGAGGCAGATCTAACTAATATGGTTGCATGGCGAAATACAAATAAGGAGCTATTTCTAAAGACCCATGGAGAGAAGCTAACCTTTACACCGCTATTTATAGAGGCAGTCGCAAATGCTATCAAGGATTTCCCGATGATAAATGCATCCCTCGACGGAAAAAACATTATAGTAAAACAGGATATAAATATTGGAATGGCAACAGCGCTGCCCTCTGGAAATTTAATTGTTCCAGTGGTTAAAAATGCAGACAAGAAAGACTTAAAAACCCTTGCTGGAGCTATTAATGAGCTGGCACAAAAGTCTCGTTCT
This sequence comes from Bacteroidota bacterium, assembly GCA_018656255.1. Lineage (GTDB taxonomy): Bacteria > Bacteroidota > Bacteroidia > Flavobacteriales > Flavobacteriaceae > Patiriisocius. The sequence continues at coordinate 1,180 of JABHYI010000247.1, read as the reverse complement.
GGAAATTTAAAGGCAGATGATATCAAAGGAGGTAGCTTTACCATTAGTAATGTAGGAACCTTCGGTAGTTTGATGGGAACCCCTATTATTAACCAGCCAGAAGCAGCAATTTTAGCGACAGGAATTATAAAAAAACGCGCCGAGGTAATAGAGAAACCCCAGGGTGATACTATCGAAATACGAAGTATGATGTATCTGTCTCTATCCTTTGATCACAGAATTGTAGACGGGCATCTTGCAGGTTCTTTTTTAAAGCGTATTGCCGACAACATGGAAAACTTTGATATAAACCGCTCTTTTTAGTTTCTTAGCTCAAGCCAATGAGCAACCCCATAAAACAAACAAACACAATAATATATTTTTGAATAGTATAGCATGAAAATCACCAAAGATTTAATTTTAGAAGCGTTTAAAAACCTAGTCACTGCAAAAGCAATGACCCAGGTGTATGAAGATAATTTTAAAGTTGTTTCAAAGTATGTGCATGCTACCTCTCGTGGTCATGAAGTGATACAAACAGCTCTTGGTATGCAGTTATTGCCCCAAGATTATTTGTTTCCATACTACCGTGATGATGCGATGCTACTCTCTATAGGCATGACTCCCTATGAGTTGATGCTCCAGGTGTTGGCAAAAAAAGACGATCCATTCTCTGGTGGTAGAACCTACTACTGTCATCCCAGTTTAAGAGATGATGACAAACCTAAAATACCCCACCAAAGTAGTGCCACTGGTATGCAAGCGATACCAGCTACTGGAGTAGCGATGGGTTTTTGGTATAAAGAGGCAGAGAAGCTTTCTAGCTATAAACCAAAAGAAGCCCCGGTGGTAGTTTGCTCTTTAGGTGATGCGAGTGTAACAGAGGGTGAAATTGCAGAAGCCTTCCAGATGGCTGCTTTAAAACAATTGCCTATTTTGTATTTAGTACAAGATAATGGTTGGGATATTTCTGCCAATGCTGCAGAAACTAGAGCTCAAAATGCTGCCCAGTACGCTGCAGGATTTCATGGTCTAGAGGCCATCTCCATAGACGGAACAGATTTCGAGCAAAGTTACAAAACAATCAAAGAGGTGCTTGAGAAAATCAGAACCCAGCGACGCCCGTTTTTAATACATGCCAAGGTTCCTTTATTAAATCACCACACCTCTGGTGTGCGCATGGAGTTTTATAGAGATGATT
>JABHYI010000059.1 GCA_018656255.1 Bacteroidota bacterium | reverse complement strand
TAATAATTGATAAGCCCAAAGAATATAGACCTTTTACCTTGATTTTGCAGCACATCAATATCATGCAAGATACGGTCCATCTCTTGGGTCTGGGTGCCATCATAAAACCCACGGATTCTTTTTTGGGCATCAATTAAAACAAAATTTTCTGTGTGCACGAGCCCCAGAGGATCATCAGGGTTTTCTTTAGCCACCAAGTATTGTTTTCTAGCAAGGTTGTAAATTTCTTGTTTACTACCGGTAACTAGGTTCCATTTTGCGGGGTTTATGTTTTTTTGAGTAGCGTATTTTTTAAGTTGAGATACCGTATCAATCTCTGGCATTACAGTATGGGAGAGCAGCAGTACTCGTGGATTGTCTTGAAGCTTATCTTGCAACACTAGCATATTGCTGGTCATTACAGGACAGATGGTTTGGCATGTGGTAAAGAAAAAATCTGCCACATACATTTTACCATCATAGGTGTCTTGGGTTATGGTTTGGCCTTCTTGGTTGGTCAAGCTAAAATCTGAGATGGTATGGTATTTTTTTTGGTGTCTTATATCTTGGGCTACTAGTGCTGCGCTTACTAAAGAGGGCTGGTACACGGGCAGTACTTCTAAGGGTTTTAGCACGCTGTAAATAACAGAAATTATAACCACAGATAACCCCGTTAAAACAATAGCAAGGAGTTTATATTTTGAAAAAAAGTGTAGCATAGACTCTAAAACAATAGGCTACAAAAATACGACCTAAAAATGATTTAAGCTGCTTAGACTCCTGCTATTTTGGCGCTAGAGGAAGTCTGAAAACAACATTTTTTTTGCACTATATAATAAGTTACTTTTGTGCCCAAGAGAAAGCCTGCATGTTTTACAAAGGGCTTTGCTTTTTTTGATCTGGTTTTAGAGAAATAAACCAGAAAATATCAATCTATTTTATTGAGCTATGAGTCCATTTTTCGTTAAAGCGATACAGTTACTACTAAGTCTATCTTTTTTGATTGTTCTTCATGAACTAGGGCACTTTATACCCGCAAAATTATTTAAAACTAGGGTAGAGAAATTTTTCTTGTTTTTTGATGTGAAGTTTGCGCTTTTCAGTAAAAAAATAGGAGATACGGTGTATGGTATAGGTTGGCTGCCACTAGGAGGATATGTAAAGATATCTGGAATGATTGATGAGAGCATGGACAAGGAACAAATGGCCTTGCCGCCACAGCCATGGGAGTTTAGATCTAAGCCGGCATGGCAGCGACTTATCATTATGCTTGGTGGGGTTACGGTAAATATTATTGTTGGATTTGTGATTTACATGGGAATTTTAAATTTCTATGGGCAAGACATCACAACCAATGAGCAGTTGCCAAATGGTTTTGCTGTGCACGAGTCATTTAATGAATATGGATTTAGTGACGGAGATCAAATTCTTAGCCTAAACGGAGAAGCCTTTGAAAATGTAACGGCAATCAACAAATATTTGTTTTTACGTGATGTAAACACCATAGAGGTGCTGCATACTAATGGACAAAAACAAACCATTGAAATGCCAGAAGATATTGGCGCTATAATGTTTGAAAACGATGTGCTAAGACCCTTCACTCAAAGAGTAGCGCCAGTAATGGGCGTGATTGGAGACGAGAGTTTTCCTGCAGCTGCGGCAGGGTTTAAACTAGATGACACTATTTTGGCGGTAAACGGAACACCTATTGTATTTTGGCATGAATTCCAGAACCTTGTAAAAGAAAACGGACAAAAAGAAAATGTTTTTTTAATATCTCGTGATGGAGCGCAGCTCACTTTAAAAGCAACTCCAAATGAGACAGGACAAATAGGGCTCCTGCCTTACAGCACCTCTATACGTAAAGAGTACACTTTGGGAGAGAGTATCACCGGAGGTGTTGGGTATGGTATGGATGTCTTGAAAGATTACGTAACACAATTTAAGTATGTGTTTACTAAAAAAGGAGCCTCACAAGTTGGTGGCTTTGGCGCCATTGGCGGCCTGTTTCCAGACACCTGGGACTGGACTAGTTTTTGGCAAACAACAGCGCTTATATCTATTATTTTAGCCTTTATGAATATCTTACCGATCCCGGCGCTAGACGGTGGGCATGTGATGTTTTTATTATATGAAATGATCAGTGGCCGTAAGCCCAATGATAAATTTATGGAGTATGCCCAAATGGCTGGGTTTTTCTTGTTAATTGCCTTGGTTTTATTTGCCAACGGAAATGACATCTATAGATACTTCTTTGGAGGTTAAAAAAAACAAAAAAAGTATTTGCCACAGATAAAAATTAATTTATATTTGCACCCGCCTAAGTATTGTAAGGGTTTTAAACACTTTGATATTGGGTATCGCTAGAGACAATAGTCTTTATTTTTCTATATGAAATTCCTCTTTAGCTCAGTTGGTTAGAGCATCTGACTGTTAATCAGAGGGTCCTTGGTTCGAGCCCAAGAAGAGGAGCGAAAATTAGAAGCCTTCACAGCAATGTGAGGGCTTTTTTTATAGCCTCTAACCAGTTGTTAAACCTTCTAAAAGGCTTATACTTGACTTATATAATTAGCAAAGAACTACTTCGAATATAATTAAAACTTGGCAACTATTTGGCAACTATCTACGTTCTTTTTGCCTTTTACAATCTTTAACAACCTATGTTGTGCCAACATATCTGCTCTAAAGAGGAATTTTAAAAAGAAAAAACCCCTACTAAATAGTAAGGGTTATTGGGAGTTATTAAAATTTTTAAGGAGTACAGTTAGTAAAGTTAGGTTGAGGTAGTGTCCAAGAGGTAGCGCCATCGCTAAATTGAAGACATTGAGTAACACCATCAACACTCCAAGAACTTAAATCTTGATTATAAGAAGTAGCATCTGCAAACATATATGCCATATTAGTCACATTGCTCACATCCCAATTACCAATGGGTTGGTTGAAAGAAGTAGCAATTGCAAACATACCACTTGTATAAGTTACATTACTCACATCCCAATTACCAATGGGTTGGTTGAAAGAAGTAGCAATTGTAAACATACTACCCATATTAGTCACATTGCTCACATCCCAATTACCAATGGGTTGGTTGAAAGTAGAGCCTCTAAACATATATGCCATATTAGTCACATTGCTCACATCCCAATTACCAATGGGTTGGTTGAAAGAAGTAGCAATTGCAAAC
>JABHYI010000085.1 GCA_018656255.1 Bacteroidota bacterium | reverse complement strand
TATTGGAAAAGGTGCAGAGCAATCTGCGCCTTTTTTGTTTTTGAGAAGGGAAGTCAAAAATTGAAAAATTGCAACGCAGTAGATCAATTTTAAAGGAACGCTTTTAATCAATCTCCACCTAAAAAAACAGCTCGAAGAAGCCCGCTATTCCTTTGTTTTTTTAGTTGAAACACACTATTTGTGAGCGTTTTGAACATCAAATAATAATCGAACTCAGGTTTAAACATACTGTAAACGTTTACCGCCTTTCTCATAAAGGTGAATTTAGATTGGGTTTGAATTTACGAAATACACTTTGTGAATACTCAGCTACAAATTGGCGGCTTTTTTGAGCAATTGGTTTCTTAAACTGAAAAAAGCGAAAGCTGAAGTCCATTTATAGTGGATTATTGTTGGCATTGCCTCTATTACCATTGATTTTAGGATTTGGTATAATCGTTTACTCGGACTATGTTTGTGTGGTATGGATCTACCTTTAGCAAAACCTACTATAAACATTTACCGCCTTTTTCATAGAGGTGAATTTAGGTTGGGCTTGTTTTTCCCATTCAATGGCCAGCTTCAAACCATTTGCAAGCATCATAATTGTGTTTACAGCCGCACTTACAAGTGTTGGTTTATAGCAGACACTAAAGAAGCTTTGGCAGAGATTTGCGCTGCATTTAAACCCATCGCTTTTGTAGATTACAGAACCATAAACACTAAGCTGAGTAAAGAAGACTTGATACGGTATAAGAGCAACTACGTAGAAAAAGCGCTTTATTATGACCAAGCCTTGCCAGCCAAAACAAGCAATAGCACCCACACTAAAAAAGCCGCACTGGCAGATATTGTGCCCAAGGCTTACAAAGACAAGCTTGTAGTAAGAAGGTACAGCCAAAGCACCTATAAAACATACACGGGGTTGTTTAACCGGTTTTTACACTACTGCCAGCTAAACCTCAAAAAACCGGTTGACGAAATTACCGGAGACGAAATCACCGCCTATATTCTTAAGGTGATTAAGAAATATGATATTTCTATTAGCACTCAAAACCAACATATAAACGCTATCAAGTTTTATTTTGAGCATGTGTTGGGTCAGCAAAGAGAAACCTATTGGATTGAGCGACCAAGAAAAGAAAAGCGATTGCCCGAGATCTTGAGCGAGCAAGAAGTGATCAGATTAATCATGGCTTCAGGAAACTTGAAACATCAATGTATAATAGCCCTGATTTATAGCGCGGGATTGAGACGTGGTGAACTAATTAAACTGAGAATTCAAGATTTAAATTTTGATCGCAAACAAGTTTTTATACGAGGTGCAAAAGGAAAGAAAGACCGTGTGTCGCTGCTGAGCGAGCGCATTTGCAATGGACTAGAAAAATATTTGACCGAGTATAAGCCAAACTATTTTTTGTTTGAGAACATAAAAAGAGAGCCACTGTCTGGTAGCACCATAGGCACTATTGTGAAGAATGCAAGCAAGACTGCTAAATTAAGAAATGTGACTCCGCATATGCTCAGGCATAGTTTTGCTACGCATTTGATGGACAAAGGCACCGACACGCGCATGATTCAAGAGCTTTTGGGACACAGTTCATTAGAAACTACTGCTATTTATACACATGTTACTACCCGTACCATTGAGCGTTTGAAGAGCCCGCTTGACAGTATATTTTCTGATTTTGAAAAGACAGAAAAAGAAAGGAAAGCACTGGAAAATAAATCAGACAAAAAACGCTGATGGCTAACGCCTGTTCAATGGAAAACATATATTTATGGCTCACTTAAAGTAAAGCAAAAAAACCTTGATGAATTATTCAATTTTAGTCGTTTGTAAGCGTTTAATAAACGGCAATAATTTAAAGGTTTCTTGCAAACACTTTGTAACAAAAATCGACCTAAAAACGGATCTAATTAACTAATATACAAACCATTAACTACACTTGTGACAAATCGGGCTATGACAACCTGCGATATACACAAATGTTACCTGCAAGCTAAAAAGACGACACAACAGATAAAATGACACCGAAAGAATTTGCAAAGAATTTTTATTTAGAAAGAAAATCCCTTGTGGACTTATATCTAAATTCAGATAGCAACATTGATGTTTCTAACCTAATTAAGGACTTAAAACTTGATGAGCAGAAGACTGAAAAAATTAGACAAATATTGAATGGCGTTCTAAGAGATGCATTTTATACAATTTTGTTAGGACTTGACGGTGAAG
>JABHYI010000300.1 GCA_018656255.1 Bacteroidota bacterium | reverse complement strand
GATCTAGATCATGAGGTGCTTCAACAAACAGAAATACAGATTAAATACGCAGGCTATATTGCTAAAGAGAAAAACAATGCAGATAAACTCAATAGATTAGAAGGGATTAAAATACCTGAAGGATTTGATTATTCAAAGCTAAAATCTTTGTCTTATGAAGCAAAAGAAAAATTAAGCGCCATCAAACCCGTGACAGTTTCACAGGCCTCTCGAATTAGCGGCGTTTCGCCAAACGACATATCTGTAATGCTTGTTTATATGGGTAGGTAATAATCTTGTTCCACGTGGAACAATCAAATTTAAAACTCTAATAATTTCACTTGAAGACACCGAAGAGATCCATATATATTTCTACCAAAGATTATTTCAAATCTCAAGAAGCGTTTGATTTGGTGCTGGATTCTTCTAGAGAAATTTTAATAACAACACCCCAACCAGCACCTGAGGATTTGGCGGGTTATTACCAGAGCCAAGCGTATATTTCTCATTCAAATACCCAAAAAGGAATTGTTCCCTTTTTGTATCGTCAAGTACAAAAATGGTCTCTGAAAAACAAAACAAACCTTATTAATTCGCTCTCAAACCATAAGGGTACCCTTTTGGATATTGGCGCTGGCACCGGTAATTTTTGCGAGACCTCAAAACAAAATTCCTGGGACGTATACGGGGTTGAGCCCAATAAAAAAGCTAGAGAAATTGCTGCCAAAAAAAATATTTTTCTACACCAAAGCATTGAAGATTTTAAAGGCCAACAGTTTGACGTGGTAACACTTTGGCATGTGCTTGAGCATCTTCCAGATTTAGAAAACACAATCACGGCAATTCAAAAACTATTGAAACCAAATGGGGTTTTAATAGTTGCGGTTCCAAACTATAATTCTTTTGACGCAAAACACTATAAAAGGTTTTGGGCAGCTTATGATGTGCCAAGACATTTGTGGCACTTTTCTCAAAAAAGTATGAGTAAGCTATTTTCTGAAAACATGAAGCTCCTTAAAACAAAGCCAATGATTTTTGACTCTTTTTATGTAAGCCTTCTTTCAGAAAAATACAAAACCGGGAATTCATTTGCCATCAAGGCACTATGGATTGGTTTTTGGTCAAACATAAGGGCGCTATCAACAAAAGAGTATTCCTCGCTTATATATTGCTTTAAAAAAGCCTAAAACAGCTCCCGGAGTTTTTTAGCGCAACCAAAACAAGAAAGAGGCCTACTTGTGTGGGCTTATTATAAAACACCTTTAAAACGCTTTATTTCGGCTTGTTTTTAATAGACAAAACAAATACACCAAGACAGCATCAATAGAAAACACTTATTGTTGAATATATTAAGGCTTGGCGTGTAAAAGCCGCGTGAGTTTGATGGAGAGGTCCGTAAAAATAATTTTAGCATTTCCATTTCGTTCAATGTGGTAGGCAGCAGTTTCTAAGGCCTCAGAAATCTCAAAAATATTGTTTTGATGCACAAAAGGCGCAAATTTCTCAATAGAGAACTTTGTATTAGGGGCATCAAAGAAGAGCAAGCTATCTGCTTTATAATTTTTAAGCATTGCCTGCCTAAAGGTTTCTTGGCAATAGCCTAAAAACTTTTTTTGTGTTTCCCTTCCCTGCTTTGCAATTTCTTCACTCCATAAAATAAGCGCGTTGATAGAGTCTTTATTTCCTTTGGCTTTAAACGCAGTGCGCACCCAATCAACAAACCAATTTTCGAAAACAGCATCATCGCCTAGGTTGTTCAATAAGTTTAAAGCTTGGTGATAATCTCCATTAGATAAACTACTAATTTTTTTTGCTTTTTTACCTTCAACTCCTTCGTCTTCAATTAGTTGACTAGAAATTACATTTTCTGGAAGTAATGGGAATTGTAATTTTTGACACCTTGATTGTATGGTGCCTAAGATGTGCTCCTCATGTTCTGTTAATAACAATAGAACCGTTTTTTGTGGAGGCTCTTCTACTAATTTTAAAATTTTGTTCGCACAGGCGGTATTCATCCTATCTGCCATCCAAATAATCATGATTTTGTGTCCCCCTTCATAGGCCTTTAAAGACAATGTCTTTAGCATTTGCTTTGCCTCATCTACATTTATGTTTCCTTGCTTTTTCTCTATCCCTAAATAAGCCAACCAATCATATAAAGAGCCGTATTTGTTATCTGAAACAAACGCCCTCCAGTCTTCCAAAAACAGCGCAGAAAAAGGATTTTTTTTAACCTTCTCATTTGTGTTTACGGGAAACACAAAATGTAAATCTGGATGTGCAAGATTTGCAACTTTAATCATGCAATTTTCATGCGCTTTCGATCCAACTAAGTGATTGCCAGACAAAATAGCTTGAGCATAAGCCAAGGCCATAGGTAATAAGCCGCTACCCGTTTTTCCCACAAAGAGTTGAGCGTGAGGAATTTTACCATTTTCTATGCTTTTTAGCAAATGGTTTTTAATGTGTGTTTGGCCTAATATGTTAGAAAAAAGCATATGCAAATGTAGGGAATTATTACAAACACTACCGCCAGAAAAATCTAGTATTACTTGCCGCCAAAAACTGTATATTTGCGCCATTAAAGATCAACTATGAAAACGATACAAGACATAAATTTTAAAGATAAAAAAGCACTAATAAGGGTAGATTTTAATGTGCCATTAAACAATGAGCTTGTTGTTACAGACGCCACTAGAATTGAGGCAGCAAAACCAACTATTGTTAAAATAATGCAAGACGGAGGGAGCTGCGTGTTACTATCTCATCTTGGAAGACCCAAAAACAAAGAGCTAGAATTTTCATTGCAACACATCGTTGAGGCGGCAAGCACGGTTTTAGGTGTACACGTTTTATTTGTCCCAGATTGTGTTGGAGATATTGCAGAAACGGCAGTAGCAAACCTTAAACCAGGAGAAGTATTGCTGTTAGAAAACGTAAGGTACTACAAAGAAGAAACTGCAGGAGATTCTGGATTTGCAAAAAAACTCTCCAAGCTAGGAGATATTTATGTAAACGACGCTTTTGGCAGCGCACACAGAGCGCACGCATCAACAGCAATTATCACAGAAAATTTCCCAGAAAACAAATGTTTTGGCGCGCTACTCGCCTCAGAAATAAAAAGCCTCGAAAAGGTATTAGGCGACAGCAAAAAACCAGTTACTGCTGTTATTGGAGGGGCAAAAGTCTCATCAAAAATAACAGTAATAGAGAATGTTTTAGATAAAATTGATCACCTTATTATTGGTGGTGGCATGGCCTTTACATTTATAAAAGCTCAAGGAGGAAATATAGGAGATTCACTAGTTGAGGATGACAAACAAACACTTGCCTTACAAATTTTAAAGAAAGCCAAAGAAAAGGGGGTAGAAATTCATCTGCCTGTAGACGTGATTGCTGCAGACCAATTTTCTGAAAAAGCCAACACACAAATAAGCCCGATTAACCAAATACCTGAAGGTTGGATGGGTCTAGATTCTGGCCCACAATCAAACAGTAATTTTACAGATGTGCTTTCAAAATCAAAGACAATTTTATGGAACGGTCCTGTTGGTGTTTTTGAAATGGAGCTTTTTTCTGGCGGAACCATCTCTATAGGAAATGCAATAGCAAATGCAACACAGAAAGGAGCCTTTTCTCTTGTTGGCGGTGGAGATTCTGTTGCCGCTGTAAAGCAATTTAACCTGAGTGAAAAAGTAAGCTACGTTTCTACAGGAGGCGGTGCAATGCTAGAAATGTTAGAAGGTAAAACACTTCCAGGAATACAAGCAATACTAGACTAAACGCCCACTAGCGCAGTATAAGGCTATTGATTCTTTTTTTAAAATCAACACGCAGGTGTTTGAATTGCTTATTTTTGGGTAAAATCTTGGCAACATAATTGCGTTGTTATATATGTATGAAACATCTCTTGTATAGTATTGTATTTCTATTGTGCACTTTTGGGTATAGCCAAGATTCTTTGGCCCACCATCAAAACAAGCGGCAAGACCCTGTTTATATGCAAAGCCAAGATACTTTACAGCGCATCAAAACTCAGGCAAAAGACACCTTACAAGCCCTCGAGGCGCCCACAAACTCTCTGGACATACTAGCCGTGAAGGCCTTACCAGACAGCACAAAAATTAAACTTCAAGACATGGCCTTGGCAAGGCGCTATGATAGTCTTTGGCTTGACGAGCTTTATAATAATGAACTATTTGAGCAGATCTATGGTAGTATCACCGCTATGACCTATGAGCCGGTTGAGTATGTTGAGCTGCCAACAGACACCTTAAAAGCTCGCCTAGCTGAAATAAACAGCAGAACACCTTTTAATGTCGAGTACAATCCTGCGCTAGAGAGTGTAATTAAAAACTACCTCAAAAATCGCCGCTCAACTATGGGCAGGCTAATGGCGCTGAGCGACTATTATTTCCCAATGTTTGAACAGGCCTTAGACAAGTACAACATACCTTTGGAGCTTAAGTATCTTGCAATTGTAGAGTCTGCCTTGCGGCCAACAGCTGAGTCTAGAGTTGGCGCTACAGGGCTTTGGCAGTTTATGTTTAGTACTGGTAAAATGTTTGGCCTAAATGTTAATAGTTATGTTGATGATAGGAGTGATCCCCTAAAAGCAACTGATGCTGCTTGTAAATACCTTCAAGCGCTTCACAAACGCCTTGGCGATTGGGACTTGGCTCTGGCTGCATATAATTCTGGTCCAGGGAATGTTTCTAAGGCCATTAGAAGATCTGGGGGACGAATAAATTATTGGAACATACGCCAACATCTTCCGCGCGAAACTGCTGGATATGTACCGGCTTTTTTAGCAACGATGTACATTTTTGAGTACTCAAAACAGCACGGCTTTAATAGCGACGGGCCAAGAATACCTTATATAGCCACAGACACGATTCATATAAAAAAACAAATCGCCCTAGAACATGTTGCCCACCTCACCGATATTGATCTTGCAGAAGTAGCGTTTTTAAACCCGCAATACAAGCTAGGGATTATACCTGTGGTTAAAAACCAGACCTACACCCTCAGATTACCTATCGATAAAGTTGGGGTGTTTGTGGCAAACCAAGACACCATATACGCATACGCACAGCAGGCATTTAATAAAAGAGAAAAACCCCTGCCTGAACTAAACGATTTAGACAAAAAAATATATTATAAGGTGCAAAGTGGAGATTATTTAGGAAAAATTGCTGCTAGATTTGGCGTGAGGATAAGCCAAATAAAAAGATGGAACAGCCTTAGAAATAATAATTTAAGAGTTGGAAAGCGTCTAGTAATATTTCCGAGAAAAACACCAAGTGTTGCCACAAAAAAGCAAGCAAGCAAGGGGCAAAACACCAAAACATACACCGTAAAACAAGGAGACTCCCTTTGGAGTATAGCACAGCAATACCCGGGAGTTAGTGTGGCCGATATTAAAAAGAAAAATGATCTTAAAAGCGCCAAATTAAACCCAGG
>JABHYI010000115.1 GCA_018656255.1 Bacteroidota bacterium | reverse complement strand
GCCTACCAACAATATGGCTTCTGCCAATAACAACAGTGTGCTTTCCTTTTGTATCAACTTTATAACGCTCTAACAACTCTAAAATTCCAAAAGGAGTGGCAGGGATAAAGGGGGACATATCCAATGCCATTCTTCCAAAGTTTTCTGGATGAAAACCATCTACATCTTTACTTGGGTCTACTGCCATTAAAACGCGTTGGGTATTTATTTGAGGAGGCAGCGGCAATTGTATGATAAAACCGTCAATGTCATCATTGTGGTTCAGCTCCTTAATTTTATCTAATAGCTCTACCTCACTTGTTGTGTGAGACATACGCACCATGGTAGACTCAAAACCAACCCGCTCACAAGAGCGAACTTTACTTCCAACATAGGTTAGAGACGCGCCATCATCCCCTACAATTACAGCGGCTAAATGAGGTACCTTTTCTCCGGCATCTTTCATCTTTTTAACTTCTGCTGCAATTTCGTTTTTTATATCGTTTGATACTTTTTTTCCGTCTAAGATTGTCATAGCCTTTGTTTTATATTTCTTACCTAGAATAATTTAATGCTGTTTAACGCATATTTCCCATCATCTGCATCATCTTCTTACCACCGCCACCTTGCATCATCTTCATCATTTTACTCATTTGCTGAAACTGCTTAAGCAATTGATTGATTTGCTGCACAGTGGTACCACTCCCCTTTGCAATTCGTTTTTTACGACTTGTATCAATAGTTGTAGGAACACTTCTCTCTAAAGGTGTCATGGAATGAATAATGGCTTCTATATGCTTAAATGCATCATCATCTATATCTACATCTTTCATTGCTTTTCCAGCACCTGGTATCATCCCTACCAGATCTTTCATGCTTCCCATTTTCTTTACCTGATTGATTTGTTTTAAGAAATCATCAAAACCAAATTGATTTTTGGCTATTTTCTTTTGTAATTTTCTTGCTTCGTCTTCATCAAATTGTTCCTGAGCTCTTTCTACCAGGGAGATAACATCTCCCATACCCAAGATTCTATCTGCCATACGATCTGGATAGAACACATCAATTGCATCCATTTTCTCACCCGTACCAATAAACTTTATAGGCTTGTTTACAACACTTTTAATAGATAATGCAGCACCACCCCTGGTATCACCATCGAGTTTGGTAAGTATTACCCCATCAAAATTAAGCCTATCGTTAAACGTTTTGGCAGTATTAACAGCATCTTGACCCGTCATAGCATCTACAACAAACAATGTCTCGCTTGGAGAGATTGCTTTGTGTACATTTTCTATTTCTTGCATCATTGGCTCATCTACAGCCAAACGCCCAGCAGTATCTATAATCACAACGTTAAAACCATTTGCTTTTGCATGTGCAACGGCCTTTGTAGCAATTGCAACAGGATCCATATTATCCTGGTCACTAAACACCTCAACCCCTATTTGCTCTCCAACAACATGAAGTTGATTGATCGCTGCAGGACGGTATACATCACAGGCAACCAGTAAAGGATTCTTGCTTTTTTTGGTTTTTAAGTAATTGGCAAGTTTACCAGAGAAGGTTGTTTTACCACTACCCTGCAACCCAGACATTAAAATTACACTTGGAGACCCTTTTAGGTTGATGCCAGCAGCATCTCCACCCATTAGTGCTGTAAGTTCATCCTTTACTATTTTAACCATTAACTGGCTAGGTTGCAGGGATGTCAACACGTTTTGACCCAGCGCTTTTTGCTTAACGGTCTTGGTAAAGTCTTTGGCTATTTTAAAATTAACATCGGCATCCAAAAGGGCACGACGCACCTCTTTTAGCGTTTCTGCAACGTTAACCTCTGTAATACTTCCGTGTCCTTTGAGCACATGAAGGGCTTTATCTAACTTATCACTTAAATTATCAAACATAGGGAATACATTTTATAGAAAATCTTAATAGAAAATCACAAAAGATTTAACCGCAAATATACTAATTGATTGGGGAGTTTCAAAGTAGCAACGCTATTAAAAACAGGCTTTTTTCTAGAATAAAATGAACTGAATAAACCAAAAAAGAGTACATAATTGTATCTTGTTGGTAATTTACCCTCTCTATGTAAAACAACGTCATAATCAAATTACATTACACGCTATGAAACACCTTGTTACACTTCTAGTAATTACATT
>JABHYI010000246.1 GCA_018656255.1 Bacteroidota bacterium | reverse complement strand
TTAAAATTTCTTTTGATTTCTTGGTAAGGTCAGTGCCTTTGACGTGATAATAACTTAATGGTTGTATGTTTTGTTTGGTGGTGCCAGCAATCTCAATTTGTTTCCAACTGTGGCTAACCAATTCTTCAAGGTTTAAGCTAGAAAGCTCTTCTCTTGTAGACCAAAAACAGAAAGTTTTATCATCAGTTAATTTACTGCTGGGTTCTATAATAGCGATAGTTTTTCCATCAAGTAAGCCGTTTTTAGAAAGACTTAAAATCAGCAAACTGTTAGCCGCACCAAGTCCAATAAATAGGAAATCGTATACTAAAGTAGTACTGACTAAAGCAGGTTGTTTCATCTGTCCTTGAATTAATAGTGTTGCATAAAAAAGGGGGTAATAATTTTTTAAACTATCACCCCCATTAGTTAATTAAGCATGATAAATTATGCTTTTATCGGTGCATCATCTGTTCTACTTAAGGCATAAATTACTAAGCCAAAACCAATTTTGTTAATTGCATCTGCAATGTTGTATACGATATCCATGGCATTAAGTGCTGCCGCTGTATCTGATACTAGTTGAATACCAAATAAACCTCCTGGAGTACCAAGTATATAACCTAGAGGATAAATAGCCCATCCAACCAAAACGAACCAACCAAGTATTTTGGTAGCTTTTGCTACTTGAGGACCAGCTTGTTGAGCGAGGTTTGAAACTTCTCCAAACCAAACTAAGTATACAATGTAGAAGTATGCAATACCAGATAACACGCCCCAAAGAACACTACTATCTCTGTCTAGCACTTCACCCACATAACCTGTTACTAGCATTACTAAAGATGCAGCTATCAATTTCCAAAGCAAACCAATTTTTGCTCCTGCTTTCTTTGTGATTAAATAGAATTCCACACACATTAACGGCACAGTTAAGATCCAATCAACATAACGGAAAAATGTTGGAGACTCTCCAGTCTCAAGATTGTAACTCCTCATGTAGTAGTAGTGCACTGCCGCAATAAAAGTAATTAAGCCTGAAACAAGAACCGAGGTTCTCCACTGCTGAGAGGTGTTGTTCAACTCTAAAAAGAAAAATACCGATGCGGCCATCATAGCCATTGTTCCGATAAAGAAGGTAAAAGCAACATAATTGTCGCTGGCAATTGTTAAATGTTCCATGATTTTTTGTTTAAATATTAATTATAAACCAGATAACAACATTGTGTTAAAATATGTTTAACTAATCTTATAAAAAATTAAACAAAAAGAGAATTTATTTATTACTATAGAGTTAAATCATTGAAATGAAGTAATTTATTTTAGGGTGAAAGCGAATTTTATAACCGTATGAAATATCGCATTAGGTAATTATAAATTGGTCGATTTTTTTGATTAAAATCTACTTTGACAATGTTGGCGAAGTCCATTTGGTATTTTAAGTTAACAGACTACTAGAAACGAAGTGGAGGAGGTACAATAAGCTTAGAGATTACGTTTAGTGTAAAAAGGCGTTTTAATGCTTTTTACATAGTGTTGAACGAATCCTCCCTTCGGTCGGAAGCTTTTTCGTGCTGGATAAAAATAACAGATTTCTTAGATTGAGGTAAATTTAAAATCTACACCTCATGTTTAAAAAAAATCGCCAATGCTGGTTCAGCAGGCACACGCTCAAGTAGTAGGCTTTAGCCAACTACAAGACAAATTAACCCAAAGTTTTTCCATAAACGGCAAAGCGGCTAGCACCCTCAACAACTACCTGCGTTGCCTTGCGCACCTGGCTTTGCACCACAAGCAAAGCCCAGAAAAGCTCTCGGTAGAAGAAATTCAAGACTACTTATACTTCTGCCAAAAGCAACACAAAACACCTTCTGAAAGCTTCTTTAAACACACCATTTTTGGACTACGAGCTGCTTACAAAGTGATGGGCATGGAAGCTAAACGCGTGGCTTTACCACAAATTAAACAAGACCAAAAGCTGCCCACAGTTCTTAGTCAGCAAGAAGTTAAACGACTTTTAAAAGCTCCCAAATACCTCAAACATCGCCTGATTTTAGCCACTCTATACGACTGCGGCTTGCGCAGCTACGAACTCTGCAACCTCAAATTAAGCGATGTAGATTTTGAACGCCAAACTGTTTTCATCCCCAAGAAAAAAGGAAAAGTAGATCGCTACGTTCCACTGAGCGAACACCTTGCCCGAGGACTGAAAAAGTACATCGCAACAGAAAATCCGCAGACCTATTTATTTAATAGCCAGAAAACAGATAGCGGCAGCCCGCGTGGGCTAACCACCAACGGAATACGTTGGGTGATCAAAGAAAACCGCTCTAAAATAGGCAGCAACAAAAAGATTACCGCCCACATGTTGCGCCATAGTTTTGCCACGCATCTGCTAGAATATGGCGTTGATATTGTGAGCCTCAAAGAGCTTTTGGGGCATGCTCATATAGAAATGACCCTCACGTATTTACACGTGGCCAACTTGCCAACGTGCGCCAAATTTAGTCCGCTAGACAAGCTCTACAGCTGATGCGCCCCGCACACACTGTTGCGGATATTTTAGAAATTGAGCAGCAAAAGCTCCAACAGTTGAGCTTAACATCGTGGCACTTTCGTACGCTGCAAGCCGTGCGCAGATGCCGCACGTCAGCCATGGGCGGGCATATAGATAAATGCGATTGCTGCCAAAAACTGCACATTAGTTACAACAGTTGCCGCAACCGGCATTGCCCAACTTGCCAAGGCCACAAGCGCGAACAGTGGATTAATGCCCGCGAAAATGAGCTTCTAAACGTGCCGTATTTTCATGTTGTTTT
>JABHYI010000245.1 GCA_018656255.1 Bacteroidota bacterium | reverse complement strand
TGGTGTTCGAGAATAATGAGTTATTTCATTTTTTTGACTTTCAATTACTATCATAGTTTATTGATGGAGTAAAATAAATTCAAATATCATTAAAATGTCCATGTATATTTTAGCTTCATCATAGTTTTATAAAAGCCAATTGTTTTGTCTTGCACCTTTGCAATAGGAATATAAAAAGATACTTGTAACAATCACTAGCATTGGCATTATAATAGCTTCTGTGCCTAATAGTGCTATAGCCTGTGTGCCTAACATCCAAAAACCCTGTATCACTAAAACTGTTACTAAGGATACTAAGAACAATGGTACAGCAATTTTCTTTTTAAGCAATAAAGCGATGGAAGCCAAAACACCTGTGATGGTACAAATACCAAAAACAACATAATACCAATTGGGTGTGTTTAAAAATAGTTCCATTTGTTGTGGCGTGTATGTTTCACTGTAGGTCTCTAACATGGTATCTTGCATAAAAGCAGCCATTATAAACTGAAACAGCCCCATGATATTCCATAACAGGGCAAGTATGCCAATTATCAAAAAGCTTTTGTTTGGTTTGGTTTTAGTATCCATACTAATTGGTTTTTAAATCAGTGTACGTAAATATATAAAAAGAGCTTATATTTAACTTTAAAATAGCCGATTAATGACAACAAGTGTATCACAAACATCACTAAATTTTTTACAAAAACTTCGAGAAAACAATCATAAAGATTGGATGCAAGATCATAAAAAAGAATACCTGGCAAGTGAGGTTTCTTTAAAAGAACTTTATAAAGAGATATTAATGGGGCTCGAGGTTACTGATGAAATTGAAAAACAGAAAATTTTCAGAATCAATAGAGATGTAAGATTTAGCAATAATAAAACACCTTACAATTCTCACAGAAGTGTGAGTTGGAGTAGGGCAGGAGCCTCAAGGCGTGGCAGTTATTATTTAAGGATAGAGCCAGGAAAATGCGCTATAGGAGGTGGTTTTTTTGGTCCTGAACCGCAAGATTTATTACGTATAAGAAAAGAGTTTGAAATGGATAGCGAGCCCATTAGAGCTATTTTAGACCAAAAGGAATTCAAGAAATTTTATAAAAACTTCAATCAAGAGTATAAGGTTAAAACAGCTCCAAAAGGTTTTGATATCCTTGATCCTAATATAGATTTAATAAGACTAAAAAGTTTTTTTGTGGTGCATGAATTTTCAGATGCCCAGGTACAATCATCAAATTTTGCTGCTACGGTAGTGAGCGCTTTCGAACTGTTAAGACCCTATTTTGATTATATGAGTGATGTACTCACCACAGATCTTAACGGAGAGTCAATTCTCTAGAAAAGTAAATTGCTTTTAGTTTGAAATTTCAAACTGCATCAAATTATTTTTTAGACGCTCTCTAGTTAAATTCATCATTCGTTTATTAAGGGCAGATGAGTTAGCGATATAACGTAGGTACTCCTCTGTTGTAAATTGCCCAATATACATCCCTTTTAACGCGTTTCTGAATTTAATGTTTTTGTGTACCGCATTATCTATGTACAAAAGTCTGTTTTCTATTGTTAGGTTGTAGAATACATTTTTGTGCTTTGTTATGTAATTTTTAAACACCAAGACAAAAAGATCATTTTGTAGTTTTGCTATGGGACGAAGTGTACTGTTTTGAAAATGTTCCTGGTCAGACATCCCTTCTTTAATTAGAGCGTTTGGGATTGTTGGTCTACAGGATAGTAACTGGGTATCACGTGTATTCATGGCTATTGGACTTTTTATAAAGATACGTTTTGTAAGTGCTATTTAACTAGCTTTAAAAAGCAAGTTATAAACAGCATTGATGTTATAAAAAAAGCCCACAAGTATTTACTTGTGGGCTTTTTTTATTTTATAAGTTAATTAGTCTTTGGCTAAAAACAATTCTTTAGCTTTTATGACTGGCATAGCCATCTCATTGCGCTCAAGTGTCTTGTAGAACTTTTTAACTTCTTTGCTCATTATTTTTTGAAAACGAGCTTTTTCGGTGTCAAACTCATCACGTATTAACTCGAAGTTACTCTTCAAAGATCCATCAACACGATCATAGTTTGTAGCAATGTTACTGTACAGCTCTCCCATACGCTCACGTAATTCTGGTTCTGCGCTAGCTACATAGTTATCTCCTGTGGTTACAACTAGGTCTGTTCTTAAGTCTTCTAAAGCATTCCATGTTTTTTGAGCTTGTTTGGCTGGTTTTCCGCCCATATCAATTACTTCTTTGGCTTTAGTTTGTATAACCCCAATCTCATATACAATGTAGGCTAGGTCTTCAACCATTGTAAACATGGTTTGTGTTAATGCTTCTTGTTCTTTTCGCTCATCTAAAGTTGTCAAAGAGTTACTATCATAGGCAGTTTCTATAATATGCTCAAAGGTTTGTTTTCCTTTTTTAAGTACTACTTTGTATTGACCTTCTGTAACTCGGGGAGAGGTGAACCCTCCGTAAGAAAGTGTCTTTCCAGCAGCCATTTTTGGATTACTTGTATTGAATCCCCAGTACACAATGTTTATTCCTTTTGATTTTCCAGGGCCAAGAGAGGTAATTTTATTTCCTTCCATATCTTGAATTTCTAAGGTCATCTTACCAAAGGTATGTCGCTTTTTTAAATAGTAGACAATTCGTGCCGCACTAGGTTTGTTTTGTCCTACAAACTGTGTTTCTGCACCAAATGAACCAGCAAAGCCGCTTTCTTCTGGCATAGTGAAGGGCTTGTTTTTAAAGAAGTGGGTCTTTTTTGCAAGTACCTGCTGGTTTAATTCTCTCAATGGGCTTACATCATCAATTATTATTACACCTCTACCGTGTGTTCCCATGACAATATCATTAGTTTGTTTTTGCATATCAATAAAGTGTACAGCAACAGGCGGCATATTATTTGTGAAATGAGACCATCCTTTTCCTCCATTAATAGTAACGTATAGACCCATTTCAGTTCCCAAAAACAATAAGTCTTCGTTTACGTAGTCTTCCTGAATATTTCTAACAAAAGCATTTTCTTGAATGTCTTTTGATATGATACTGCTCCACGTTTTACCATAATCTTTAGTTTTCATGGCATAGGGTTTCATGTCTCCCATGGTGTGGCCATCAAAAACAGCATAAGCAGTTCCTTTTGAATGCACACTTGCCTCTATATGATATACCCAAGTATTGGCTGGGATACCTGTAAGGTTTTCTGTTACATTACTCCAAGATGCTCCTGCGTCTGTAGTTATTTGAATATTACCATCATCTGTACCTATCCAAATTATATTTTCATCCAATGGTGATTCTGCTATTGTGAAAATAGTTGTATGGTTTTCAGCACCACTATTATCTACAGATAAACCTCCAGATTTTGACTGGTCTTGCTTTGTTTTGTCATTGGTTGTAAGATCTGGAGAAATGATTTTCCAGTTGTCTCCCATGTCTTCACTTACATGCAGAAATTGGCTAGCCATGTAAAATCTATCTGGTTGGTGCTGGCTTACTGCCATTGGTGCATTCCAATTAAAACGAAGTTCTGGATCTCCCTTTTTTGGAAGTGGTTGTATGGTTTTTGTGCGATTACGGTCAATATCATAGCGCCATACATTTTCTGC
>JABHYI010000244.1 GCA_018656255.1 Bacteroidota bacterium | reverse complement strand
GAAAACCATTTTCTATAAGCCACTGGCGAACAAACTCCTTAGATAGTTGTTTTTGGGCCTGGCCATTGTCTTGCCTTTGCTGGTAGCCATCTGCATAAAAATAACGAGAAGAGTCTGGGGTGTGTATTTCATCAATAAGTACAATCTTACCCTCTTTGGTTTTACCGAATTCATACTTAGTATCTACCAAAATAAGACCTCTTTGAGATGCAATCTCACTACCTCTTTTAAAAAGTTTATGTGTATAATCTTCTAAAACTAAATAATCTTCTTCGTTAACTATGCCGCGGGCCAAGATATCTTCTCTAGAGATATCCTGGTCATGGTCTCCCATTTCAGCTTTTGTGGCGGGTGTTATAATTGGACTTGGAAAGGCATCGTTCTCTTTCATACCCTCTGGCATTGCCACTCCACACAACATACGTTTACCTGCCTTGTACTCTCTTGCAGCATGCCCAGCCATATAGCCTCTAATTACCATTTCTACTTTAAAAGGATCACAAGCCTCCCCTATTGCAACATTAGGATCTGGAGTTGCAGTAAGCCAGTTTGGCACCAAATCTTGGGTGTCTTGCATCATTTTGGTGGCAATCTGGTTTAAGATTTGACCTTTAAAAGGGATTCCTTTAGGCATTACAACATCAAAGGCGCTCAACCTATCTGTGGCCACCATTAATAATTGATTATTGGCAAGGGTATACACAGAGCGTACCTTACCGTGGTACACACTTTTTTGACCTGGAAAATTAAAATCTGTTTTAATAATTGTATTACTCATGTAGCTAGTTTGATTGCAGAATTGAACCGCAAAAATAAATCAATAGGTTTGTTATTATAGCATTTCAGATAAAAAATTAAACATCTAAATTCTCAATTCCTTTGTAGGCAGAAATTATCTTTTTCACGAGTTTATGACGTATCACATCTTTATCATCAAGATATACCATACCTACGCCATCCACATCTTTCAAAACCAGCAATGCCTCCTTTAATCCAGAAGTTACACGGCGAGGTAAATCTATTTGCCCAGGGTCTCCGGTAATTATAAACTTAGCGCTTTTTCCCATACGGGTAAGAAACATTTTCATTTGTGCATGGGTTGTGTTTTGCGCCTCGTCTAGAATAACAAAAGCGTTGTCTAGAGTTCTACCACGCATAAAGGCCAGGGGTGCAATTTGTATGGTGCCATTTTCTATGAGGGTTTCTAATTTTTCTGCAGGAATCATGTCTCTAAGACCATCATACAAGGGTTGCATGTAGGGGTCTAGCTTTTCTTTTAAATCTCCAGGCAAAAAACCAAGGTTCTCTCCTGCCTCAACAGCAGGACGAGTCATGATAATACGCTTTACCTGTTTTTCTTTTAATGCTTTTACTGCCAGGGCAACAGCAGTGTAGGTTTTACCTGTACCAGCTGGACCCACAGCAAATACTAAATCTTTGGTTTTTGAAAAATCTACAATTTTGCGCTGGTTTGCAGTTCTTGCCTTTACAAGTTTACCGTTTACACCATGAACCAGCACATCACCGCTCTTGGATGAGGTTTCATAGTCTGCCTTACTGGTACTGGAGAGTACGCGCTCAATAATATTTTCGTCGATTCTGTTAAATTTGGCGAAATGCTCTAGTAGCATAGCGATGCGTTTATCAAACTCTTGTAAAACTTGGTCATCGCCAAAGGCTTTTAAATTGCTGCCCCTAGCAACCAGCTTTAATTTGGGAAAGTATTTTTTTAATAGGTCTATATTGGCGTTTTGATTCCCAAAAAAATCTCTTGGGTTAATCTCTGTGAGTTCGATACTTAATTCGTTCAAAAGCGTTGGCGTTTAATAGAAATTAATAAAAGTTGTTTATAAGTCTTAATTCTTATAGTAAATATAGTTTTTTGAATTCATAAAGTAGTTTAGTTTTGTAATAGTACTGTCAACAATATATCAACAATACACTATGGCCATAATTACCCTTACTACAGACTTTGGTGAAAAGGATCACTTTGCTGGTGCGGTGAAAGGAGCTATCTACAGTGAGCTAGAGGGAGTTAAAATTGTTGATATCTCACATTGCGTGTCTCCTTTTCATATCATGGAGGCTGCCTATATTATTCAAAATGCTTACAGTAGTTTTCCTCCAGGGACCATACACATTATAGGAATAGACAGCGAGCTAAACCCAGAAAACAAACACATTGCGGTACTGCTAGATGGTCATTATTTTATATGTGCCAACAATGGTATTATCTCGATGCTAGCCAATGAAATAAACCCTCAAAAAATTGTTGAGATTAATATTCATGATAGGATTATCACTAATTTTCCTGTACTAGATGTATTTGTAAAGGTAGCATGCCACATTGCTCGTGGAGGAACCCTAGAGGTTATTGGAAAACAAATAGATACTATTAAAGAATTACGAGGCATACGCCCAACTATAAATCAAGAAGCCACTCAAATTATGGGTAGCGTGATTTATATAGATAACTACGGAAATGTGATAACCAACATTACCAAAACTAAATTTGAAGAGATTGCAAAAGGCAGGTCTTTTAAAATAACTGCTAGAACTGCAAATTTTGATACCATACACAGCCATTACAGTGATGCTATTAATTTTGACACTCCTGCACAAAAAAGAGATGAGGATGGTAAAAAAATAGCACTCTGGAACTCCTCAAACTATTTAGAGCTATCTATCTACAAGAGTAACCCTGCAACGGTAGGAAGCGCCAAGTCTTTGTTTGGATTACAGTATAGAGATACCGTAACCATAAATTTTAATGCTACCTCTTAACAAAATAGTAACCTTATATAGATATGTTTACACGCATTGTAAAAATGGAGTTTCAAGAAGATAAAGTAGCCCAATTTCTGGCTAATTTTGAAACAGTAAAACACAATATAAGAAGCTTTAAGGGCTGTATGCATTTAGAGCTATGGCGAGATAAAAACCAGCCAACTATTTTTTTTACCTACAGCAAATGGGAAAAAGAAAGTGATTTAGAAACCTATAGAAACAGCGAATTATTTAAGGGTGTATGGGCAACAACTAAGCCTATGTTTGCAAGTAAAGCAGGTGCTTGGAGTGTAGACACGCATTGCCATGTAGAGCTATAATACAAGAAATTACAATAGCATGATTGCCTTTATAAAAAAAAGAAATACAGTCAACAACTTGCTATATGTTACGGGACTTATAAACATACCTTCCAAGAATATTACAGTCTATTTTTGGACCCGAAAAAACAGCCGTAAACCCGCAGGCTTTGGCAGGTATTGCATATAGGGCTACCACTAATGGCGCTACTACTTTTTGTTTTGTAGTTTGGGTTTTTAAGAAAAAAGAAATAGCAACTCGAAGTGTTAATAAGTTCGTGTTGTAGTATGCTACATTTGAGATATATTTGTAAGTAGACAGATATGTCTTAACCTTTGAAATTTTCAATATAATATATAACCTCTAGAAAACAAATTACATGAAATTTATTGTATCTAGTTCCTACCTTTTAAAGCAACTACAAGTGCTTGGAGGCATTATAAATAATAACAACACCTTACCTATTTTAGACAACTTTTTGTTTGATCTAGACGGTAATGCGCTAACGGTTTCTGCTTCAGATTTGGAAACAACTATAGCCTCAAACCTAGAGGTTGAAAGTAGTGAAAAAGGAATTGTATGTATTCCTGCAAGATTACTTTTGGATACATTAAAAACATTTCCGGAGCAGCCACTAACTTTTACTATAGAAGATAACAACACCGTAGAGATAAGCTCTAATCATGGTAAATATGCACTAGCCTATGCACCAGGAGATGAGTTTCCTAGCACCATTGAGCTAAAGGATCCATCTTCAACGGTTTTGCAAGGTGATATTTTGGCAACTGCCATTAGTAAAACAATTTTTGCTAGTGGAAATGATGACCTTCGCCCTGTGATGAGTGGTGTGTTTTTCCAGTTCTCTACAGAAGGATTAACCTTTGTAGCTACAGATGCACATAAATTAGTAAAGTATACCCGTACAGACGTTGCAGCCTCTCAAAGCGCAGAATTTATCATGCCTAAAAAGCCTTTAAATTTATTAAAGAGCATTTTGGCAGGTAGTGAGCAAGAAGTTACTATAGAGTACAATGATAGCAACGCAAAATTCACCTTTGATCAAACAGTGCTTATATGCCGCCTTATAGACGGTAAGTATCCAAACTATGAAGCTG
>JABHYI010000243.1 GCA_018656255.1 Bacteroidota bacterium | reverse complement strand
TACTTTGTGGAACAATATGCCATAACATTACTCAACGATCTTAGAATTACCCACAAAAAAGCCCACAATTTCTTGCAGGCTTTTAATTTTATGTATTATTTAATTATCTGGTAAATAATAATTCACGGTATTTTGTCAACGGCCAGATCTCATCATCCACTAAAAGTTCTAGCTTATCACAGTGGTAACGAATTTCTTCAAAATAAGGTCTTATTTTATCACAATAAGCTATTGCACGCTTTTCTGAATCTTCAATTTTATTGGCTTTTTTACGTGCATTAATCATATCTGTAATTCCTCCATTGATATTCTCAATATGACTGCTAATTGACTCTATTAAGTTCATTTGCTCTTTTGCAAGCTTCTTGAAATCTTTACCATAAATATCTTTAATACCTTGAACGTTCTCTATGAGTATATTTTGATATTTAATAGCTGTTGGTATTACATGGTTTCTTGCAATATCACCCAACACTCTTGCCTCTATCTGAATATGCATTGCATACTCCTCAACTTCAATCTCATGACGGGCTTCAATCTCAATTTTATTCATGATACCAAGGCCTTCATATAGCGCAATAGTTTTCTTAGAAACTTGCTCTTTTAAAGCTAGCGGAGTTGTTTTGTTATTACTCAGACCACGTTTTCCTGCTTCAATTTCCCAAGCTTCACCATAACCATCACCCTCAAAACGAATGCGCTTTGAATCTTTAATGTACTCTCTCAATACATTAAAAATAGCATCATCTTTCTTCATTTTTTTACCCTTAATAAGACCATCAACTTGGGTTTTAAACTCCATTAACTGCTTTGCAACAATTGCGTTTAATACCGTCATAGGTTTTGCACAATTTGCGGTAGAACCCACAGCTCTAAACTCAAACTTGTTCCCTGTAAAGGCAAATGGTGAGGTGCGGTTTCTATCTGTGTTGTCTAATAAAATTTCAGGAATCTTACCAACCACATTTAGTTTAAGATCTGTTTTATCTTCTGGAGATAATTTACCGTCTTTTACTTTTTCTAAAGCATTCAACACGTTTGTTAACTGCGTACCAATAAAAACAGAAATAATTGCCGGTGGAGCCTCATTAGCCCCTAAACGGTGATCATTACTAGCACTAGCAATAGCTGCTCTTAACAGCTCCTCATACTCATTCACAGCCTTGATGGTGTTTATAAAGAAGGTTAAAAACTGTAAGTTTTTCATTGGTGTACTACCTGGGCTTAAAAGGTTGACCCCTGTATTGGTTGCCAAAGACCAGTTGTTGTGCTTACCACTTCCATTTATACCAGCAAATGGCTTTTCATGAAATAAAACTTTAAAATTATGTCTATCTCCAACCTTAGTCATCACATCCATAAGTAGTGAGTTGTGATCTACAGCAAGATTTGTTTCTTCAAAAATGGGCGCTAACTCAAATTGGTTTGGAGCAACTTCGTTGTGACGGGTTTTGACCGGGATACCTAGATACATACATTCTGTTTCCAGATCACGCATGTAGTCTAAGGCACGCTTTGGTATAGAACCAAAATAATGATCATCTAATTGTTGTCCTTTTGCAGAACTATGCCCAAGCAGCGTTCTACCCGTAAGGTTTATATCTGGTCTTGATTTGGCCAAAGCCTTATCAATCAAGAAGTATTCTTGTTCCCAACCTAGGGTTGGATTCACCTTTGTTACTGTTTTGTCAAAATATTTTGCGACATCTGTAGCTGCAGAGTCTATGGTTTGTAATGCTCTTAATAAAGGTGTCTTATTATCTAAGGCTTCTCCTGTGTAAGAAACAAAAACTGTAGGTATACAAAGAGTGGTTCCATATATAAATGCAGGAGAGGTTGGATCCCAAGCTGTATAACCACGAGCTTCAAAAGTATTTCTAATACCTCCGTTTGGAAAACTTGAGGCATCTGGTTCTTGTTGTACAAGTTGCCCACCTCCAAATTTTTCTATGGCTCCATCTTCAGTAGTTTCGAAAAAATCATCATGTTTCTCTGCAGTAGTTCCTGTCAATGGCTGAAACCAGTGCGTGTAATGAGTAGCTCCTTTTGCGATAGCCCACTCTTTCATACCTGTTGAAATATGATCTGCAATAGCTCTGTTAATTTTACTACCATTTACAACGGCATCTTGAACACTCTTAAATGAATCTTTGGTCAAAAACTGACGCATGGCTGCATTGTTAAACACGTTTGACCCAAATATATCAGAACGTCTCTGGGGCTCTTGCACGTCTATAACAGGACGATTGAATGTTTCTTTGATGGCATGAAATCTTAATGTAGACATAATATGTACTCTTTTAAATGTTTGTTTTTACTGAAATTTCAATTTTAAAGCACAAAAATACATTTTTACAGCATATACCCCCCTATTTTTTATCTAAAAATATCAACAAATAACAATTTTATCACTTACACCCCCCTTATTTTACATTTTAACCTAAAAAGAATGGTTTTTTAAAAATAAAAGCTAAAAACACCTATTCACTTGTTTTTATTTTTCAAAAGGATCCAAGAAAAACATTAGCGCTAAATAATGTATTTTTGCAATCTCAATTATACTCTCATGGAATTGTTACTTATTACAGTATTACTTTTACTACTGGCCGTTGCTGGTATAGCAATCAAAATTTGGGCTAAAAAAGACGGGGAATTTGCAGGAACTTGTGCAAGTCAAAGCCCTTTTTTAAACAAAGATGCGCAGCCATGTGGCTTTTGCGGTAAAACACCAGATCAGTTTGACACCTGCACGGAAGAAAAAAATTAATTTTTAATTCCTAAAAAATCAAAGTGTTTTTTCACAACACTTAGATGTATTTTTGATTGCAATTCAAATTGTTATCTTTATTCAAAATCGTTTTTCAAAAACTACCCCGTGGAAATAGATAAAACAGCTATAGACA
Source organism: Bacteroidota bacterium (assembly GCA_018656255.1). Classification (GTDB taxonomy): domain Bacteria; phylum Bacteroidota; class Bacteroidia; order Flavobacteriales; family Flavobacteriaceae; genus Patiriisocius. The sequence goes on along the minus strand of JABHYI010000243.1, from coordinate 2,570 downwards.
TCCAAGTGGCTAATGCAAAATTAGGCAAGCAATCTGCATATAATTTTTTATTAGATCGGTATTGGAATCAGGTGTATGGCTTCCAGATTAAACGCGTAGGAAACGAATTTGAGGCTGAGGATATTACCATAGAAACCTTCGCAAAAGCATTTGACAAAATACACTCCTATAAAGAAACCTATGTTTTTAGCACATGGCTTATTACAATCTCTAAAAACATACAGATAGACAAGACTAGAAAAAAAAATGCAACACTACACACACAAGCAAACTCAGCAAGTGATGCACAGTTAAAAAGTGTGCCAGATGCAAACCCAACTCCAGAAGATGTGTTAATTACAAAGCAAAATTTAACACAATTGTTGCGAGACATTAAGCTATTAAAACCTGCTTACCAAGAGGTTATTCAGTTACGTTATTTTCAAGAAATGAGCTACAGTGAAATAGCACAAGAACTCACCGAACCCCTTAGCAATATTAAAGTAAGGCTATTGCGGGCAAAAAAATTGTTAGCAGAAATTATCACCAAAAACAACAGTCTTTAAATTATATACAGGCCCTTAGCGTATTTGCTCCATTTATTGCATACAATTGATAAAATCTTTCTGATTTTTTTAACGTATGCAGGTCTTAAAAATAGAACACTATTAATTTTGTATACGTATCTTTGTAATCTATGAGCACAGAAACCTTAGCACCTCAGCAAAGAACTCCAAAACCTAAATGGCTTCGTGTAAAGTTACCTACTGGTAAAAAATACACTGCCCTAAGAGGATTGGTAGACAAATACAACCTGCACACAATTTGCACCTCTGGAAGCTGCCCAAATATGGGAGAATGTTGGACAGAAGGAACTGCAACATTTATGATACTTGGAAACATCTGTACACGCTCATGTGGTTTTTGTGGTGTTAAAACAGGAAGGCCAGAAGATGTAGATTGGGATGAACCAGAAAAAGTGGCTCGATCCATAAAAATCATGGGTATAAAACATGCAGTGGTTACCTCTGTAGATCGTGATGATTTAAAAGACATGGGATCTATCATATGGGCAGAAACAGTAAAGGCGATTCGGCGCATGAACCCGGAGACTACCCTTGAAACATTAATTCCAGATTTTCAAGGAAACACAACAAATATAGACCGTATTATAGCTGTAAATCCTGAGGTAGTATCTCACAATATGGAAACTGTTAAACGATTAACACGTGAGGTACGTATTCAAGCCAAATACGAAAAAAGTTTGGAGGTCTTAAAATACCTTAAAGACAATGGCATAAAACGCACCAAGAGCGGAATGATGCTTGGTCTGGGTGAAACGCAAGAGGAAGTAATCCAAACCATGAAAGATTTGCGCGGTGTAGGGCTTGACATACTTACCATTGGACAATACTTACAACCTTCTAAAAAGCACTTACCTGTCAAAGAATTTATCACGCCAGAACAATTCAAAAAATACGAGGAAATTGGTCTTGAAATGGGCTTTAGACATGTTGAGAGTAGTGCACTAGTTCGATCTTCTTACAAGGCTCAGAAACACCTCACTTAAAATACTATGGCAATAATTAAAGTTGGTATTAACGGCTTTGGGAGAATTGGAAGAAGAGTTTTTAGGTTATTATTGCAACACCCAGAAATTGAAGTAGTAGCCATTAACGACATTGCAGATGCTAAAACACTAAGTCACCTCTTAAAATATGACAGTATTCATGGGGTGCTTCACAGAAAAGTAGAGAGTACAACCCATAGCATCAAAGTAGATGATACATCATATCCTTTTACTTCGCAGGCAGCCATTTCAGATATACCCTGGCAAGGGGTAGATATTGTTATTGAAGCCACTGGAAAATTTAAAACAAAATTAGCATTAGAGCAGCACATTTCTAGTGGAGCGAAAAAGGTAATTCTTTGTGTTCCTCCCGTAGATGATCAAATTAAAATGATAGTCGCTGGAGTTAACGACCACATGTTAACACCAGAAGATTGTATTATTTCAAACGCATCCTGCACTACCAACAATGCAGCTCCAATGCTGAAGCTCATTCATGATGCATTTCAAATAGAACAGGCCTACATAACAACAGTACATTCATACACCACAGATCAAAGCCTACACGATCAGCCCCACAAAGATCTTAGAAGAGCTAGAGCTGCGGGGCAATCTATAGTACCCACCACAACGGGGGCCGCAAAGGCGCTCACCAAACTTTTTCCAGATTTAAACAATGTTATTGGCGGATGCGGCATACGTGTTCCTGTTGCCAATGGCTCTTTGTGTGATATTACCCTAAATGTTAAAAAAAAGACCTCAATACAAGAAGTTAACACCTTATTTGAAAAAGCTGCCAACGGCCCACTGAAAGGCATCCTTGAATTCACACAAGACCCCATTGTATCAATCGATATTGTTGGAAACACACATTCTTGTGTTCTTGACTCAGAAATGACATCAGTGATTGGCAAAATGATAAAAATTATTGGCTGGTATGACAATGAAACAGGATATTCTTCAAGAATTATAGATTTGGTGTACAAAATATCGAGGAAATAACTATATTTACCGACAAACT
>JABHYI010000264.1 GCA_018656255.1 Bacteroidota bacterium | reverse complement strand
TTTCTCAGTAAAACATTGGCATTGTTTTGGGGGTCTTGTGTGATGTACAAACTAAAATTGCGTTGGGCTAATGGCTTATAACGCTGTTGTAGTTTTACTGCATTGATGTATTTTAAAAACATTTTCTCAAGAGCGCCTTGTTCTCCGTATATACGGGCAACTTGAATGTTGTAATTTACTGCTGGATTAAGCTCCATGGCTTTTTCATAGGCCATAATTGCCTTGTCTAGTAAACTAAACTGTTCAAACTTTTTGGCAACTAGCGAGCTGTAATTGGGTTTTTGGGCAACTAATTCAAGGGCTTGGGCGTAGTACTTATTGGCGAGAGAATCTTTTTTTTGCAGCGAATAATTGTGCCCTAAATCAACCAAATATTGATTTTGACCATTGCGCGTGTTTACTTGTTTTTCTAGTAATGCCTGCGCCGCTTGAAAGTTTTCCAGTTGCTGATGCGACTCCACAAGCCTGAGCATATACTGACTTTTATAAGGTGTTTTTGCGTATAGTTTTTCGTAAATAGAAATAGCCTTTTGATACTCTCCTCGATCAAAGTAGTTTTCGGCTAGAATTTCGCTTTGCGAAAAAACCGAACTACTGGCAAGAAAAAATAAAAGGATATACAATAACCGCATAGGGTAAAGATAGTGTTTTTAGCCTCTTCTATAAAGAGAAAAACCACTGCTTAAAAGTAAAACAATGGTTTATGGGTATACGCTTTTTTTGTGACTGTTGTGTTAGTCTATCATGTCAAAACCACAATAGGGTATAAGTACCTCTGGAATTTTAATACCCTGCGGGGTTTGGTAGTTCTCTAGTATGCCAGCCAGTACTCTAGGCAGGGCCATAGAGCTCCCGTTTAGGGTGTGCGCTAGCTTGTTTTTGCCATCTGTGTCTTTAAAACGAAGTTTTAATCTATTTGCCTGAAAGGTTTCAAAATTAGAAACAGAACTTACCTCAAGCCATCTGTCTTGGGCTGTTGAGAACACTTCAAAATCATAGGTGATGGCTGCTGCAAAACCAAGATCTCCACCACAAAGGCGTAAAATTCTAAAGGGAAGTTGCAACGCTCTTAAAATATCGGCAACGTGTTCTACCATGTTCTCTAGTGCTTTTGCGCTATTGTCTGGATGCTCTACACGCACTATTTCTACCTTGTCAAACTGGTGCAATCTGTTTAGGCCGCGAACATGTGCGCCATAACTCCCAGCTTCTCTTCTAAAGCAAGGCGTGTAACTTGTGCAAGATATAGGCAAATCTGCCCCTTGGATGATATCACCTCTAAACATATTTGTTACGGGCACCTCTGCTGTTGGTATTAAATAAAGATCATCAACACCTACGTGATACATCTGGCCTTCTTTGTCTGGCAATTGTCCTGTCCCAAACCCAGAGGCTTCATTTACAAGATGAGGTACTTGGTACTCTGTATAACCTGCAGCTGTGTTTTGGTCAAGAAAATAAGAAATAAGGGCACGTTGCAGGCGGGCTCCTTTACCTTTATAGACAGGAAATCCTGCGCCGGTAATTTTAACACCCAATTCAAAGTCTATGATATCGTATTTTTTTGCTAATTCCCAGTGAGCCATAGCACCTTCTGCCAATACTGGAATAGTACCTTCTCTAAGGGTTTGCTCATTGTCATTTTCATCTTGGCCTGAGGGAACTACCTCTTGAGGTATGTTAGGGATGGTGTACAACAGGTCTTGTAGTGTTTTTGATATACTCTTTAACTGGTCGTCTAAGGCTTTTGAAGCTTCTTTTAAAGTGCTTGTTTTTTCTTTAAGAGTGTTTGCCCCAGCGGCATTTCCAGATTTGAAAAGAATACCAATTTCTTTAGAAAGGGAGTTTGATTCTGCTAGGATATCATCTAGTTTTGCCTGGGTAGCACGACGGTTGTCGTCTGCCTCTAGAACTTGATTAATAACAGGTGTTGCATCCATACCTCTTTTTTTCAAGGCTTTGATGAAGGCTTCTTTATGATCTCTAATGCGCTGAACTTGTAACATGTTTCCCTTAATTTTTATAAGGCAAAGTTATGGAATTTGTAATAATGAAGGCTTTATTGTACTAGAAATTAGCAAGTAGATTTGTTTGGCAACAAAAGTAAAGCCCAAAGCACGTTATTGCTAGGGATGTATTGCATTGTACTACTTTTTTAAGGGAGAGACCGTTAAAAACGTTTTAGTAAAAACCCCATAATCACAAGAATAAAAATAACCAATAGCACTACAGATTGCATGTTGCGGGCTTTGTCTTTTTTAGAGTTTTTATTGAGCATGATATGGTTTTAAAACTAAAGTAAATATAGCTATTAATTTTTTTCTGGTTGCTATCCTAATTTTTTGGTGAAGGCAAGATCCAAAAGTGGTGTTTTAAAGGGGTCCATTTTTGTGACCCTAGATCTATGGTGTCATTTATTAAACGAGCATAAGCCCCTCCATTTACACTCACTTTTGTGTCTGCAAACACAGCAACATCAATGCCTTTGGCGGCTTGTATTTGCTTTATTCTTTGGGCCAACTGCCAGATAACATCTGGTTTTGTGCCTACCGTTCTTTGTTGTTTTTGGGTAAGTATCTCCTTGATGTTGTACTTGCTTTTTTCTTGTGTTTTTTTATCTAGCGTGTACATGGTGGTATAACCTGTTTTACTTCTTAGCATCATACGCCAACTAAGGCGGTGCCCTTCTTCTGTCCATAAAACATCATCTTTGATAGCTAGGTGCCTAAGAGGAAGCGCTATTTGTATTATGAAATATAAGCACAGGATACCGCTAATTATCTTGCTGTAGGGTGGCACTTTAACCTCCCCCAAATCATAGTGCTCTTTTTTTGGGAAAAAGCGCTGTTGTAAATTTTTGGAAGAGAAAAAGAAAAAGGCAAATGCCAAAGACATGAACGGGAAAATACCTATTTGAAATACCACAGCATTAAAAAGGTGAAACACAATAGAGCTACAAAATGCTATAAAACGGGTTCGTTTGTATAAAAGTAGTGGTACAATGAGCGCGTCAAACAAGATACCACCATAAGCAATACTATAATGCACCCATTGTTGCTGTAAAAAAGAGCCAATGAGCCAATAGTCTTTTTTGCCTGCCATAAATAAGCCAGTGACCGTTCCGTCCAGCCAGGCTGGGTATATTTTTGCAATAGCCGCATAGGTGTAAACAATCCAAACTTGCATAATAAGCGCCAAGATTACCCATTTAGGCATAGATCTAGAGGCTATGCTTGGTTTTTGTCTTGCATCTATAGAAAACCATTTGTTGGCAGGTAAAAAAACCATGATCCAAGACAGCAGCAGCATTAAATAATAATGGTTGTTGTAGCTGCTTTTTTGCATCAAGTATACCCCGCTCCACATCACAGCAAAGCAAAACATAGTGAGTCTGTATTTATACCCTAGCATTACTCCAACTCCTAGTATGCCCAAACACATAAAGTAGAAATACATCCCGTTACCCTCTAGGGGTTGTAGAAACTCAAAACCAATAAAGTTGAATGTAAACTGCGGGTCTATAAGGGTTTTTTTTACCCAACCTGTTGCAATGGCTCCAAAACCCTCGAGGGCAATAAGAAAACCAAATACTACTCTAAAGAGTATTAGCCCAGTATTGTCAATATGTTTAAAAAGGAGCTTATACAAGGGTTTGTATATAGTCTCGTGCAAAGGCTTCGTCTTTTTGGATGGCTTGTTTTAAGCTTTCTAAGTCTTTAAAAGTTGCTTCCTCACGTATGTGTTGTAAAAAGTGTAGTTGTAGCTCTTTGCCGTAGAGATCTGTATTTGTGTCTAGAAAAAATGTTTCTATACTCTTTGCGGTACCTCCTACGGTAGGGTTGGTTCCTATGCTTGTGATGCCGTAGGTTAGGGTGTTGTTTACTCGGGCCTTTACCACATATACTCCATTTTTGGGTATAAGCTTATAGGTTTGTGGCACATGCAAATTGGCGGTGGGGTAGCCAATGGTTCTACCTAGGGCTTTACCTTTAGTTACGACGCCTTCTATGGTAAAGGCATAGCCCAGGTATGTATTTGCGGTTTGGATATCTCCCTGGGCCAGGGCTTTTCTAATTTTGGTAGAACTTACAGACACCTCATCTAGTTGTTGGGCGCTTATTTCTTCTACCTCAAAGCCAAATTGCTCTCCGTATTTTTTAAGGTCTTGGATATCTGCATTTCTGTTTCTTCCAAAGCGGTGGTCATAGCCAATAATAATTTTTTTAGCCTTGAGCTGTGTTACCAAAATATCTCTTACATATTCAAGGGCAGAGAGTCTTGAAAACTCATAGGTAAATGGTTCTACCACAAAATAATCTAGGCCAATATTTTCTAGAAGTTGTTTTTTTTCTGAAAGGGTGTTTATAAGCTTGATATCGCTGTTTTTTTGCAAAACCATCCTAGGGTGCGGAAAAAAAGTAAGTACCACAGATACGAGCCCCTGCTGTTTTGCAGCCGTAACCAAACGCTGCACAATTGCGCGGTGGCCAACATGAACACCATCAAAGGTGCCAATGGTAATTACACTTTGTGTATTACTTGTAAATTCAGCGGTAGTTGTGAGTTGCTCCATCTATATTAACCGTTAAAGCTATTCATGGTATTGTCTAGCCCAGCTAGGGCAAAAGATTCTATAGCTTCAATGCTCTTTGGAATTTGGGTAATAAGGAGAGACTCCTCTTGCGGGGTCCACTCACCGAGAACGTAATCTACTTGTTTGCCTTTAGAGAAGGCATCACTTATACCAAATCTAAAACGAGGATATTTTCCGGTACTAAGCATCTCTTGGATATCTTTAAGACCATTATGGCCTCCGCTGCTTCCTTTGCCTTTTATTCTAAAGGTTCCAAAGGGTAGGTTGAGGTCATCGGTTACTACCAGCAGGTTTTCAAGGGGTATATTTTCTTTCTCCATCCAGTATTTTACTGCCTTGCCACTTAGATTCATGAAAGTGCTTGGTTTAAGCAGTATAAGGGTGCGCCCCTTTTTTTTATGAGTAGTAATATCTCCTAGTTTTACGGTTTCCCAGCTAAGATCTGCTTGTTTTGCCAGGGCATCAAGGACTCTAAAGCCAATGTTATGGCGTGTATTTTTGTAGGCAGGGCCAATATTTCCCAGTCCAGCGATTAAAAATTTTTTCATATCCAAGCTCCTATTCTTTGTAGCAGGTGTTTGTGTTTGTGCGGCTGTTTGTTTCTCTATCTCTAAAGATACGTTGTTTGCTGCTGGGTTTTGAAGACCCAACAATTTTCTAACAAATGAAAGCATTGTTTTGTGTTGGTTTTGTAAAAATAAAAAAAGCATCCCGAATTAACGGAATGCTTTGTATATAATTAACTTTGTTATGCTTATTCAGCAGCGGCTGCCTCAGGAGCATCTGCCCCTTCTGCATCTTCTGCACCTTCTTCATCTTCTGTTTCTTCATCTACAACAGCTGTTCTAGATGTTCTAATCTGGCAAATTACAGTGTTGTCTGTGTGAAGTATTGAGAATGTATCTTCTTTAACAGCAGTGATATACATTTTTGCTCCAATTTTCATCTCTGTAATATCTGCGTTGATAAAGTCTGGAAGGTTTTTTGGTATTGCTTTAACACGTAACTTACGTGTAACAATACGAAGTACACCACCATTTTTAACTCCACGAGAACTTCCTGAAACACGTACAGGAATTTCCATCATTACTTCTTTGTCATCAAATATTTGATAGAAGTCTATGTGCAGGATTCTGTCTGTTACTGGGTGAAATTGAATGTCTTGTAAAATTGCATTCACTTTAACACCGTCTAACTCAATTACTACAGTATGCACATCTGGTGTGTATACTAGTTTATTGAAGGAAAGCTCTGGTGATTGAAAGTGAATTGGCTCGTCTCCTCCGTATACTACGCAAGGAACCATACCAGCATTACGTAAGGCTGCAGTTGCTTTTTTGCCTACGACTTCTCTTTTTGATCCGTTGATTGTAATTGATTTCATTTTGAAATTTTAATTTATAATATGTTGTTTTCCCGAATTTTCGGGCTGCAAAGATAAAATTTTATATTGTAAAGTAGTTGCTCTTGGGCACAATTTTGACACAAAGACTTAAAATTGGTCTGCTTTGCTGGGTTTAAGGTTTCAATACCCTAAATATTGGTTCTCTAGTTACATCAAGAACTTAGAACTTATAGACTCATTTTCATGCACGCTTTTCATGACATCTGCAAATAAAGTGGCGCAGGTAAGTACCTTAAGTTTTGGGCTTTCTTGACCAATAGGAATAGAGTCTGTAACAATAAGTTCTTGTAGTTTTGAGTTTTCAAGACGCTCAAAGGCGCTTCCAGACATAATAGGGTGGGTACAAATAGCACGAACGCTAAGTGCGCCACGCGCTATCATTAAATCTGCAGCTTTTGTGAGGGTTCCTGCGGTATCTACCATGTCATCTACCAAGACTACATTTTTACCTTTTACATCTCCAATGAGCTCCATGTGGCTAATAACGTTTGCTTTTTCGCGTTGTTTGTAGCAAATTACCACATCACTAGAAAGGGCCTTAGAATACGCGTAAGCTCTTTTACTACCACCCATATCTGGTGATGCAATGGTTAAATTATCAAGCTGTAAGCTTTTTAAA
>JABHYI010000164.1 GCA_018656255.1 Bacteroidota bacterium | reverse complement strand
TTTAATCATGGATGAGCCAACCAATGATTTAGATTACGAAACAATTTCTTGGTTAGAACATTTTTTAGCCAACTACGATGCCTGCGTTATTGTTGTGTCTCATGACCGTCACTTTTTAGATGCTGTATGTACGCATATTAGTGATATTGACTTTGGTAAAATAAACCACTTTAGTGGAAATTATACTTTTTGGTATGAAAGCAGTCAATTGGCAGCACGTCAACGTTCTCAGCAAAATAAAAAAGCGGAAGACAAAAAGAAAGAATTAGAAGATTTTATTCGTCGTTTTTCTGCCAATGTAGCTAAGTCTAAGCAGGCTACAAGTAGAAAAAAAATGATTGAAAAATTGGATGTTGCTGACATTAAACCCTCAAGTAGAAGATATCCTGCCATTATTTTTGATCGTGAGCGCGAAGCAGGAGATCAAATTTTAAATATTGAGAATCTCTCTGCCTCATTAGATGGAGAAGTGTTGTTTAAAAACATTCATCTAAATCTTGCAAAAGGAGATAAGATTGTACTCTATTCTAAAGATTCTAGAGCAACCACTGCATTTTATCAAATCATCAATGGTAATGCAAAGCAAGACTCTGGTGATGTTCAATGGGGAGTTACAACCAATCAAAGTTATTTACCTCTAGACAACCATCATTTTTTTGAAAGCAAAGACATGAACCTTGTAGATTGGTTACGCCAATGGACTAAAACAGAAGAAGAAAGAGAAGAGGTCCACATTAGAGGGTTTTTAGGAAAGATGATTTTCTCTGGTGAAGAAGCCCTGAAAAAGTGTAATGTGCTCTCTGGAGGAGAAAAAGTACGTTGTATGCTCAGCAGAATGATGATGATGCGTGCAAATGTTTTAATGCTAGATGAACCTACAAATCATTTAGATTTAGAATCTATTACCGCTTTTAATAACTCACTTACAAACTTTAAAGGAACTGTTATGCTTACCACTCATGATCATGAGTTTGCGCAAACAGTAGGTACTAGAGTTGTAGAGTTAACACCCAATGGTGTAATTGATCGTTACATGACTTTTGATGAGTACATGAATGATTCAAAAATTAAAGAGCAAAGAGAAAAAATGTACTCGGTTACTGCCTAGTATTGTTTTATAATATCAAACACTAAAGCTGTATGTTTTAAACATGCAGCTTTTTTTATGCCTTTGAAATAACATCACTTACAAGGTATGAAATGGCCTTAGCAACTTGATTGTAATGAAGCTCGCGTGTAGGCGCCCCTTCACATATATGTATGTATTTGCAGTTTTTTAATCTAGAAAAATAAGACACATACTCCCTGGCTTGCTGCAGAGAAAAACCACTAGGGCTCATGGCGCTGCTCCCCATTTGTTTTATTGCATCCATATCAAGCTCTAGGCCAAAGGGGCTGTTTGCGCAAAAGTCTTTTGCTTGTTCCAGCATTTGTTTAAAGGGAGTTCCGGTTATATAATCCTCAAAAAATGAATATTGGATTTTTTCTTTCATTGCCTCCATTTTTTCAAATACCGCACCTGAAGTATAGTTTTTGTGCAGCCCTAAGATATAGTATTTTTCTAAGTAGCCTTCTTCCATGGCATAGCTAAAGCCATTGCCGCTATGTCTGTGCTCAAGAGCTCTGAAGTCTGTGTGTGGGTCAAGATTTATACAGTTTATGCCAGCTTTTAATACAGTGGCTGCTCCTTTAATATTTCCGTAGCTATTGTTATGACCCCCACCAATTATTACAGGAATTTTATTTACTGAAATAACCTTTGCAATTACCCTGCTTACTTTAACATCAATTTGTTGTACCAAACTTCCAATTTTGCTTTGGTAATTAGGATCTTTTATATCTAGTTTACTAGCGCTTTGCTGCTCAGCTTTGCAATCTATCTCACCCAAAATAACAGTGTTGTTTGGGTTTGTGTAGGAGTTGGATTGAATGTTGCAAAGTGCAGAAAGACAACTACTCCAAGCTTTTTCTGCACCAGCTCTCCCCATATTGGCGCGAACACCAACATCCTCTGGGATGCCTAGTATCACATACGTGGCATCGCTTTTTTCAAGTGCTTCCCAAGAATTAACAAGGCCAACCGCCTGGCCAAATTTTTCTTCACCTTTGCGTGTAGAGGTGTGTTTTTTTAAGTCTTCTCTTGTGTAAAATTGAAGGCTCATACTAGTGTTCCGTTTAAAATTACTTGGTCTATATTATTACTCCCAAAAGCATAGGGTAAAAACCCATAGCTTGGAATTTCTTTGGTGATAATTAAATTTGCTTTTTTACCCTTGGTAATACTACCATGAGACTCACTGAGCCCCATAGCATATGCACCGTTAATTGTGGCTGCATTAATAGCCTCTTCTGGGCTTAGTTTCATTTTTATACACGCAGTGGCTACTACAAAATTCATGTTGCCACTTGGAGATGATCCTGGATTGTAATCTGAAGCTAGGGCTAGGGGTAATCCTGCATCAATAATTTCTCTACCCGGTGTGTATGGGATGCTTAAAAAATAAGAGCACAAAGGCAAGGCCACAGGCATTGTTTGGCTTTCTTGAAGCGCTGTAATGTCTTGTTTGTTTAAAACCTCAAGGTGGTCTACACTTAAGGCATCGTTTTTAACGCTCACAGCAACCCCGCCCATGGCTGTAAATTGATTTACATGGGTTTTTGCAATAAGCCCGTGCTTTTTTCCTGCTTGCAATACTCTATTGGTGTCTGCAACAGAGAAATATCCTTTCTCACAGAAAACATCTACATAATCTGCTAGGTTTTCACTGGCGATTTTCTCCATCATTTCTCCACAAACTAAATCCAGATAGCCATCTTTATTGCCTTTAAATTCTGGGGGTATAGCATGTGCTCCTAGAAAAGTTGTTTTTACTGTGATGTTGTATTTTTCTCCTAATTGTTTTGCCACGCGTAGCATTTTCATCTCTGCCTGTGTGGTGAGTCCATAACCGCTTTTTATCTCTATAGCTCCCGTGCCTTGTTGTATGACCTCTTGTAGTCTTTTTTCAGACTGGGCAAATAATGCTGTTTGGGTGGTAGCCTGTAGTTTTTTTGCAGAGTTGATAAT
>JABHYI010000122.1 GCA_018656255.1 Bacteroidota bacterium | reverse complement strand
CTTTAGAGAGTGATTCTGGAGGGTTTACCCCAAGAGGTTTTTCTTTTGATTGTGATGCTGCTAATTTTTCGCAAATACAAAGTTGGCAACCTTTGTTTAAGCCTTATTTAATTCATTATTTTGAAAAGGGGGGTAGTGGTGCAGATATTGGCCCTCTGAAAAAAGAGGGTATTGTACTAGCTGGGTTGCGTCCAGACAGCCAACGTTATTTTGATTACCATCATGCAGAGAACGATACTTTTGATGCCGTAAACAAAAGAGAGTTAGAATTAGGAGCTGCTACCATGACAAGCCTCATCTATTTAATGGACACCTATGGCGTAAAAAACAGCCTTACTCAAATTAAAAAGTAATTTTTTAAATTATAGGTTTAGGGCCTATTTTAAATCCCACCATACCACAAAGAATTTTTCAATAATAGCGCCACTTTTTTTATAAACGTGTGGTGCTTTTTTGTTTTCTAGTGACTCTAAAATTTTGACTTGTATTTCTTTAGCATTACACCAATGGGTAATAGCTTTGGGTGGGAGTAACCACTGTTTTTTCTCTACAACAGCATAGCTACAGGTGTCTTCGAGGGTAAGCTGGTGGTAATGCATCCAGTACCCTACAACACATTTTTGATATGCTTTGGGTAGGGCAAGCCTGCTCTGTTCAATAGGCAGGTACAATGATGCTGCTAGATAACATTGTTGAGTTGCTTTAGCAGCATTAAAACCTATGTTTTCTAGAAGGTTTTCTGTGTTTTTATCAAACAACAATGGGAATTGTTTTTCACGCAGTTTGTTTATTTTATCTTGTAAGGAATCCTTTTTGTTTGGTCCTATCCATTTTTGCTCAAAGGTGCCAAGGCTATCGGGGTCAAATAAGTAAAACTTACAAGATAGCTCTACATGTATTTGAGTTTTTGTTTTTCCCTGCTCAAGTAAATAGTCTAACTCTCCTATGGTTTTTGTAGGGCTTTGTATTTGGATGTTTGCAGCCAGCAATTTGCAGGACTTAGATTCTTTAATAATACTCTCAAAAATAGCTTCTGCTTGCCTGCCTAGCATCACATCTGGAATTTCAAAATTGGAGCTTACCAGTTCTGGCAAAGAAAAAGTATTGTATGAGAAGGCAGCTCCAAATACGTCTAATACTGGAATTTCTTTAAAGTGAGCATGTATTGCAATTGGCTTACTGATGGTATTATTTTTTTATGACCTGTTCATATTTTTCTATCCACAACTGTGGAGTCATCTTGGCGCATAATTGGGCAATCAAATCAAAAGGGATTTTTTCTAAGTTTTTAAAACGAATACAACTTTTCCCCATGTCCAGTTTAGTGCTAACATGTTTTGGGTACTCCTTTACAAACCATTGCATTAGTTGTGGATCACTATATATTCCAGAGTGGTATAAACTAATGTTGTTTTTTTGAGAAGCCAAATGTATAAAGGGCAACGGCAAGCTAGGGTTTACATGATACCCATCTGGATATATGCTGTGAGGTACAACATAGCCCAACATACCATAGTTTATACATTCTTCAAAACCCTTAGGGAGGTTGTCTAAAATGATGTTTCTTAGTCTTGTCATGACCTGTATGCGCTCCTGTGGTAGCTCATTAAGGTATTGCTTGGCAGTGGTTGCTTTAGATTGCATTTTTTGTTTTTTTAAAGGTAGTTATGTTGCTTAGAAAGTAAAATAGTAGTTGCTAAAATTTCAGCAATACAAGTTAGTTTTTATTTATGGGATAATAATTAAAAACCTAGTGTTCAAAACCTGTAGGTTTTTATCTTTGCATGAAAATAAAATTTCTTGTTAGCCCAATATACAAAAGAATTCAAATACAATTTAAAACTAGCTACTCCTGTTATTTTGGGTATGCTAGGGCATACTCTTGTTGCTTTTGTAGATAATATAATGGTAGGGCAATTGGGTACCGCAGAATTGGCGGCAGTTTCTTTAGGAAATAGTTTTATGTTTATCGCAATGTCTTTAGGAATTGGTTTTTCTACTGCAATTACACCCTTGGTGGCAGAGGCAGATGGAGAAAATAACTTTGAAAAAGGGAAATCTTCTTTCAAACATGGGCTGTTTTTGTGCACAGTTTTAGGCATCGCATTGGTAGGGGCTGTTTTTCTGGCAAGACCTTTAATGTATGCCATGAAACAACCCACAGAGGTTGTGGATCTAGCCATGCCATACCTTACATTGGTTGCAGTATCTCTAATGCCTTTAATTATATTTCAAGCATTCAAACAATTTAGTGACGGCCTATCGCTCACGCGGTATCCAATGTATGCTACCATTTTGGCTAATATTATAAATGTAGTGCTCAACTACATGTTTATTTTTGGGAAATTTGGCGCTCCTGCTATGGGAGTTGTTGGAGCAGCTGTTGGCACACTAGTCTCTAGAGTAGTGATGGTAATTTACCTTTGGTTTTTGTTATATAGCAAAGAACAGTCTAAGGCCTTTGTAACACATATTAAGCTTTTTACACTCTCCAAAAAAATGCTTAGTAAAGTATTTAATCTCGGGTTTCCATCTGCACTGCAAATGTTTTTTGAGGTTGCTATTTTCACAGCAGCTATCTGGCTCTCTGGGGTGCTTGGTAAAAACCCACAGGCTGCAAATCAAATAGCCTTAAACCTATCTTCTATGACTTTTATGGTTGCTATGGGCTTTGGTGTTGCTGCGATGGTACGGGTAGGAAATCAAAAAGGGCTCAAGCGCTTTGATGAGTTGCGCCGTATTGCTTTTTCTATCTTTTTACTGTCTACCATTTTGGCGGTAATTTTCGCCATTTTATTTTTTATCTTTCATCAATCTTTGCCTAGTTTATACCTTAATTATGACAACCCCATCGAGGCCTTAGATAATCTTGATGTTGCATCCACGGCGGCTACCTTACTTTTAATAGCAGCTGTTTTCCAAATAAGTGATACCATACAAGTGGTCACACTAGGGGCATTACGGGGTATGCAAGATGTAAAATTACCTACGCTTATTACTTTTGTTGCCTACTGGGTAGTTGGCTTTCCTGTAATGTATTACTTGGGTTTACACACAAGCTATGGTAGTGCAGGTATTTGGATAGGCTTATTGGCCGGTCTAACTGTTTCTGGAGTACTTTTATCCTGGAGGTTTCATGTACTGTCTAAAAAGCTAATAGCTTCCTCTTAATCTACAACTACTCTTGTGTCATTGAGGTAGTTTATACTAGCAAGGTACTCGAGATTTTTATTGTAATTTTGTAGTCTGTATTTTTTAATACCCAACAATAGCATAGCTTTACAATAAAACCAACTATTCATGGAATTCCCAAAATACCTTTTAGGCGATAATAGCGATTACCCATCTGCTGTTTTTGTTATACATACTGCTTTTCCTCGTTTTATTATCAATCTTGAAAATGATGAGGTAGAATGGTTAGAAGATTTTGATTCACAAGATCAAAAAGAGCTTGAAACTGAGACCGAAAATTTTATTAAAGAAGCCAGTGCCTTTTATGATAGAGAAATAGATCGCTACGAAGATGATTGAAACCCTGTTGCAGTATGATGAACAATTGTTCCTGTTTTTAAATAACCTAGGCACACCCTCTTGGGATGAGTTTTGGCGTATTGTTACAGAGAAATGGTCTTCGTTACCTCTGTATGCTCTTTTACTTTTTTTAGTCTTTAAAAAATTTGGGTTAAAAGCCACTTTAGTGGTCATAATTTGTGCTGCTATTATGATCACAGCAACAGATCAATTAGCAAATTTATTTAAGTACATACTATTTAAAAGACCACGTCCTTGCCGCGAGCAGGAGCTAGAATTACTCATGCGCTTTGTGGCAGATGGTTGTGGTAGGTATGGTTATTTTTCTGCCCATGCCGCAAGTAGTATGGCAGCAGCAGTATTTTTAGGGCTTTTATTAAAACCCTTTTACAAGGCCCTTCCATTTTTATTACTACTATGGGCGAGTGTGGTGGCCTATTCTAGGATTTATCTAGGTGTGCATTACCCCCTTGATATTATTACTGGAATGTTTTTTGGCGCTTGGATTGGACTTGCTGTTTATAAGCTTAATGTATGGTCGCAGGGGCGTTTTACTTTGTAGAGACTAAAAATAAATCTCGCCATAGCCTTGTCTTATGTTTTTTACTATCTGTAGGATAAGGATTAATATCGTATCGTGTTATCTTCTTTTTTTGATAATCTTTAAACGTAGTTTCAAAAAGTGTACGATCCTCTTTGCCTACTAAAACTCCAAAAGTATTAGTTTTTGGGATTTGGATACTATCTTCTTTCTTCATCACAGGGATAGTGTGGCCATAGTCCCAGATAATTTCGGGTGTAAAATAGGTGAATTCATAGACAGAAATAGCTGTTTTATCCTGCCATGTTTTTAATTCAGTAAAGGATCTATATTCTTCGTTTACGAGTGTAGATGTGGCTAATGGCATCCCAAAACAAATAGCAGATACAATAAATGCTACTGTAAGATATGTAACTGTAATTATGTTTTTTTTCTTTAGTTGGCTAAATATTAAAACACCTATGCTGCACAACACAATGCTTAAGACTATAAGCCAAATCCAAGGAGTTGTTGGTGTGTTTTTAAGAAATATATACCCTAAAACAGGTGTTGCAATTCCAATAAAGGCTATAATTCCAAAATTAAAATAGACAGGAATTGTTTCTCGTTTCTCTTTTAAGTCCTTAAATTTTCGAAATAAATACTCTATATAAAACCCAGTATTTAAGGCTAACGGAATAAGAACAGGTAGTAAGTATCTTGATTTTTTTTCTGGAATAACTGATAAAAGAAATACAGAGCAAAGGGTCCAAAGTAGTGTGAACTGATACCCCTTTTTAAAAAACACTTTGTTCTTTAAATAGGGGTACAACAAGCTTATAAAAGCTGGAATACACCAAATTCCACTCTGAATAAAAAAGCTCCAATAGTAGTAAAACGGCCGTACGTTATAACTTGTCCAGTTTGTAGTTTCTTTGGTGGTGGTAGCAATCACTTGTTGTGGATCTAATAAATAGGTGTAAATGTGCCACCATCCAGATAATAAAAGTGCTACAATAAAAAATAAAAGAAGGGGAAGTACTGATTTTGTTCCTTTCTTAAACTTAAAGACAAACCCGTATGCTATTATAAAAGGCAGTAGTAATGCGAATAAAGAAACAGGTCCTTTGCTCATAAATGAGCATCCAAAAAATAGTGCAGCGAGTAGCATTCGTTGGTATTTTTTTTCAGGAGTACTGAAAAATAAATAGAATTGATAAATAGCCGCCATCATAAATCCATGTGTAAAAATATCCCACTGCCCATTTCTGCCAGAGAAAACAATAAAAAAAGAGGTGGCAAGAATTAAACTACTTATAAAGGCGTATCGGATATTGCCAGTGAGTTTTTTTGTAAAAGTGTAACTTATACGTATTAGCACTATAGTAATGATAGCCGCAGGGATTCTCATTGCAAAAACACTTTTTATACCAAACAAGAATGCTGACCCTGCAGAAAGCCAAGTAGGCAATGGAGGTTTTTGGTATCTTG
>JABHYI010000241.1 GCA_018656255.1 Bacteroidota bacterium | reverse complement strand
TTAAATGCAACACTCACTGTAGAGGCTCATAAACCAGCAAGTCATCAAAAAAAAGGATGGGAGACATTTACAGATGCTATTATATCTGAAATTTCTGCTCATAAACAAGGAGTTGTTTTTTTGTTATGGGGAGGGTTTGCCAAAACAAAAGCAAAATATATTGATACTACAAAACATGTTGTTTTTACAAGTGGACACCCATCGCCACTTAGCGCAAATAGAGGCTACTGGTTTGGCAATAAACACTTTAGTTTAACAAATGAGTGCTTAGTAGCACAAGGAAAAATGGCGATTTCTTGGTGATGAAACAAAAAAAAGCTATTCATTCTAGAGAATGAATAGCTGGTAAACTTAAACTATACTTACTTAAAAAAAACTTACTCTTTATCTTTTTTTGAAGGCTCTGTAACATCGTTACAACTAAAGTGTAACAAAAAGAAAGTAGTAGCTACTAAAGAACCTAAAATAATAAGAAATGTGTTCATGTGTTTTGTATTTACATATAGTAGATGAACAATAAGATAAAGGGTTGCGTTGGGTAGAATAAAAAATAATAGAATAAAAATGATTTGAAAATAAAAACAAATAAGATATTGACAAACAGTTGGTTATGCTATATGTCAAATAGAACCTTATCTTGTGAAATGATATTTTCAATTAATTCTAACTGCATTAACTTTTCTTGAACATGCCCAAGATCACTAATTGAAAGCTGTTTTTGACTCCACTGCGTGAGAGATAGCCACTGTTGTACATCTTCAATTTTTTGCTTGTACCTGTCGGCAATTAGAAGATCCACTCCCGGGGTTTGCTTAAATTTTTTGGTAGCGTTGTTAATTACACTCAAAATATCCTTTACAGCAATAGGGTTTTGTTCTAATACACTATCTCTTACGGCTATTACAAAGCAAGGCCATGGAGTAGGGCATTCTCCAATTAATTTAAGTGGGCCGTTGTCTACATATGGTTTTGTTGTAAATTTCTCCCACATAAAATAATCCCCTTTACCTTTTGGGAGGTTTTTAAGAGCACCCTCTAGGTTTTCTATGACTTCAAAATCAAGCTCTTTTTCAATGTTCCAGCCTTGATTCTCTGCATTAATGTAAGACATTAAGTGTGACCCTGAACCATATCTACTAATAGCAGCTTTGGTTCCTTTTAAATCTTTAATAGAGGTATAGAGACTATTTTTAGATACATGAATTCCCCAAATTAAAGGAGAATTGATAAAAACCTGTACTATTTTACAAGGATTCCCTTTGGTGATATCTCTTACAATTCCTTCTGTTAGAATAACAGCCATGTCTATCTCGCCATCACGCAAGGCGTTACACATTTCTCCCGTACCGCTGTGGTAATCTTTCCAACGTAAGTTGATGTTTTTATCCTGGTACTCTTTGTTTTTTAAAGTTAGGTACCAAGGAAGGTTAAAGTGTTCTGGGACACCACCAATTTTAAAATTTTTCATAGTATAACCAGCTTCATTTATAAGAAAATTTGATAGCCTTGTAAAAATACAAGATTTATACTTTATTGGCTATAATATTAAGAGTTGTTGTAATTAATCTGGCAACTGTTTTGTTTGGAGAAGCGCTAAAGGTTTGAGTAGCCCTATTAGCCAAAATAGCATTTAGAGAAATAGCTTGATGCCCTAATAATGCCGCTAGTCCATAAATTCCAGAGGTTTCCATTTCTAAATTAGTAATTTTAACACCTTGATACTCAAAACAGGCAAGACTATTGTTTAAGTTTTCATCTTTGACCTTGAGGCGAAGTGTCCTTCCTTGTGGTCCATAAAAACCAACATTAGTTGCCGTGCAACCCTTTCTAAATATGGTATCGTTAAAATCTAAAAGTAATTTTTTGCTTGCTTTTACCACATAAGGTGAAGCGTTTTGTGGGTTCCACTTACAATGAATTTTTAAAGCCTCTGAGAAGCCGTCATCTAGAAGACTACCAGTGTCATAGAAACGAAGTAAATTATCAAAACCTATTGCTTTCTCTGAAATCAAAAAACTATCTATAGGAATATCTTCTTGTATGGCGCCACTAGTGCCAATTCTAATAAAAGTTAGGGAAGTATGTTCTTTTTTTATAGTTCTTGTATCAAAATCAATATTTACAAGCGCGTCCAATTCATTGAAAACAATATCTATATTGTCTGTGCCAATACCTGTAGATATTACTGTAATTCTTTTGCCTTTATAGGTCCC
>JABHYI010000100.1 GCA_018656255.1 Bacteroidota bacterium | reverse complement strand
TTTATCAATTTAGCGAAGCGGTCTCACCAGCACCTTTCAAGAAAATAAGAAAGGGTGCGTAATTTAATAAGTGCCGCGTGAGCGGCCGAGTAAAAAAAATATATCCCCAAGAATAATAATTTATTCTTGGGGATAATTTGTACACAACATACTCCAATTATCGAACTTTTTCTTGAAAGACCTTGAAAAGCTTAGGGGGTTTTCAGAAACCTATAAAAAACACAAACTACTGAGCTTATCATAACCCTTTAGGGTTTTTACCTATAAAGGTTACAAGGGCTTAATTGTTACGCTTGAAGAAGTTATTCTTCCAAAGAATGAATGTAAGAGAGATGTAAACAAAGACCAATAAACAGATTATCATTATCTCTTTTGTATTAAAATGGTGTAAGTTTTCTAAAAAAACAATCCCCAAACCAAGTAGAGAAGCAATAGATAAAACGAATAAACTTCGAGATAAATTTTTATTCATAACTCAAATATAATAAAAAATGGAGAAAAACGGATGGGGGTCAATCTACCCTAAATCACATTGGGGTGTTAATCCAAAAATTATCCCCAAAAACAATAAATTATTCTTGGGGATAAATTGTACTCAAGATGGGAATCGAACCCACACTCCCGAAAGAACTGGATTTTGAATCCAGCGCGTCTACCAATTCCGCCACTTGAGCATTTAGAGGCTGCAAAAATAAAACAATTTTATAATGCCTTGCGTGTATTGTATTAATTATTTCAGAAAAAATAACACTATTTTTGTTACCCGGGTTGGATACCCTACATTTAACCTCTCACAAGTTACCCATGAAGCAAGACAAACAAACCACCTATGATATTGCCTATTTAAAAATGGCCAGAGAGTGGAGCAAACTCTCCTATTGCAAGCGCAAGCAAGTAGGGGCGCTTATCGTTAAAGACAAGATGATTATCAGCGACGGCTACAACGGTACCCCAACGGGTTTTGAGAATGTTTGTGAGGATGACCACGGAGACACCAATTGGTATGTACTCCACGCAGAGGCAAATGCTATATTAAAAGTAGCAGGCTCTACCCAATCTTGTAAAGATGCCACTCTATATATTACCATGTCTCCCTGTAAAGAGTGTAGCAAACTCATACACCAATCTGGTATTAAGAGAGTTGTGTACCACCTAGGCTATAAAGATGCCAGCGGTTTAAAATTTTTAGAAAAAGCAGGCGTTAGTATAACACACATCCCAAGTTTAGATAACCAGTAGCACTATGCCTGTCCAGAAAAAATACATTCCTTTACTTCTAGGAGTTGCCGTTGCCTTCGGGATTTTTCTTGGCGCAAGGCTAAATTTTACTACCGTAAGTGACACGCTATTTTCTTCCAATTCAAAAAAAGAAAAACTCAACAGGCTTATTGACTTTATAGACTTTGAGTACGTAGATAAGGTAAATACAGACAGCATTGTAGATAATACCGTAAACAGCATTCTTGAGAATCTGGATCCACACTCTGTGTATATCCCCTCAAAAAGCTATGAAGATGCTGCAAGTGATATGCGCGGAAATTTTATTGGCATTGGCATTAGTTTTTACCAACACCAAGATAGCATTGCCGTGATACGCACCATAGAAGGCGGTCCTGCCCAAAAGGCTGGCATCCAAGCTGGAGACAGAATTCTATACGCAGATACCATCCCCTTGTTTGGCAAGGGTCTAAACAGGTATGATGTTGTCTCACAACTTAAAGGAGCCCGCAACAGTAAAGTCTCCCTTAAAATAAAAAGAAAAAACCAAGACAGCCTTTTATCCATAACAGTAACCCGGCAAAAAATACCGCTAGTTAGTCTTGATGCAGCCTACCTTCTTACCGGCGCCATAGGGTATATAAAACTCAACCGTTTTGCAGAGCCTACCTACAATGAGTTTAAAAAAGCCCTTACAAAACTTATAGAAAATGGCGCCACCAAATTAGTGCTAGATTTAAGAGATAACCCAGGGGGGTACATATCATCTGCCCAGGCTATTGTAGATGAGTTTTTACAGGACAACACCCTGATACTTATCACCAAAAACAAAAATGGCAAACAAGAAAAAACCTATGCTACAAATAAAGGCAGCTTTAAAACCGGTAGCCTATATGTTTTAATTAACGAGAACTCTGCCTCTGCCAGCGAAATTGTGGCAGGCGCCCTGCAAGACAACGACAAAGGAGTTATTATTGGCCGCCGCTCTTTTGGTAAAGGACTCGTACAGCGCGAGATGGCCCTTGGAGATGGGAGCGCGGTGCGTCTTACCATTGCTAGATATTACACCCCAACGGGTAGATCTATCCAAAAACCCTACGATAAAGGCAATGACGCCTATTACAGCGAGTATGAGTCTAGGTATGTAAACGGGGAGCTGCAAAGCCTAGACAGCATCGTGGTTAATGATTCTTTGCGTTTTGTTACTCCAAAAGGAAAGGTAGTATACGGCGGAGGTGGGATTATCCCAGATGTGTTTGTGGGTAAAGATACCAGTCAAGAAAATCAGGCCATTAGTTATATCTCAAATAATGGCTTTATGAGTTATTTTGCCTTTGAGTACCTAGACACCCACCGTCAAGATTTTAAAGGGCAAACCCAGAAAGATTTTATAGATAATTACACGGTTTCAAAGGCTACATTACAGGCTTTTTTAAGCTATGCAAACATCACACAGCTCGATACTTTTAAAGGCTACACCCCCC
>JABHYI010000089.1 GCA_018656255.1 Bacteroidota bacterium | reverse complement strand
ATTAACAAAAACCTTATTAGATATGAAATTTTAAAAATGTAGTAAAGCAAACTAGCCTTTAGGCATTAGCATTGCTGTTCTTGTTCCATTAGCATTTAATTTTAATTCAATTTTATCACACTTAATTGTTGATAAAAAGCTTCCTATGTTTTGAGGCCATTCTATAAATGTAAAATGTCCAGCGTTTAAGTAATCTTCAATTCCAATATCGAACGCTTCCTGCTCACTGTTGAGTCTGTAACAATCAAAATGGTATAACAGGTTATTAGTAGCTTGATATTCATTTACTATAGAAAATGTAGGACTGCTCAAAGTCTCTACAACCCCTAATTCTTTGGCTAACTCCTTGATTAACGTTGTTTTACCAACGCCCATATCTCCATAAAACAAAATAGTTTTTTCAGAAAAATGAGTAATCAATTTAGAAGCTACTGCCTTAATTTCATCAAGTGAAAACGTAATTTCCATAAAAAAATTAACACAAATATACCAAATTATGTCTTTTAACGCATTATTCTAACCAAATAAAAATAAAGCCGCGAATATTCCTACATAAATGCTACCTGGGAGACAAAGTAACAAACGGAATAACCATCTCCTCTAATGATACGCCACCATGTTGGTAAGTGTTTCTGTAATACCCTACATAATGATTAAAATTATTAGGGTAGGCAAAAAACAAATCACTCTTTGCAAAAATAAACGAACTACTCATATTTATTTTAGGCAACTGTATGGTAGTGGGGTTACTAGCCGCCAATACATCCTTACTTTGATAGGTTAAACTCTTGCCTGTCTTGTATCTTAAATTTGAGCTTGTGTTTTTGTCTCCAATTACTTTGCTAGGATTCTTTACGTTTATGGTTCCGTGATCTGTAGTTATCATTAGCGTAAAGCCTAGTTGTGATGCTTGCTGAATGATATCCATCAGTGGCGAGTTTTTAAACCAGCTTTGGGTTAATGATCTGTATGATTTATCTGTGGAGGCAAGTTCTTTTATTACTTCCATTTCTGTCTTAGAGTGAGAGAGGATATCTACAAAGTTATAAACCACTACAGTTAAGTCTTCATTTTTGTGACTTTTAAAACTCTCTGCCAGCCGCTTTCCTTGCTTTAGGCTAGATATTTTATGATAACTCCAATCCAAATCTAAACCTAGTCTTTTGAGTTGTGCTGCTAGAAATTTATCTTCATACATGTTCTTACCTCCTTCATCTGTATCATTTAGCCACAGATCTGGGTGTAGTTTTTCCATGTCACTTGGCATAAGGCCGCTAAATATTGCATTTCTTGCATACTGTGTTGCTGTTGGCAAAATACCGAAATACATATCTTCTGTATTTTTTTTATAACTATTGGCAACAAAAGGTTCAAAGGCTTTCCATTGGTCATACCGAAGGTTATCTACTACCACTAAAAGAGTTGGAGTGCCCTTTTTTAATTGTGGGGCTACTTTGTCTCTAAAGAGCGTGTGAGACATAGTGGGAGGGGCTATGCTATTGTCAAAACATTTTGGGTAGTTTTTGTCAATAAATTTACAAAATTGATTATTTGCTTCTGCTTTTTGAGATTCAAGAATTTCAAACATCCCAGTATCTTCAATGTTTTCTAACTCAAGCTCCCAGTACACAAGTTTTTGGTACATCTCTGCCCACTGCTCAAAACTATTAACCATAGATAGATCCATAGCAATTTTACGAAACTCCTGTTGGTAATTTGAGGTGGTTTTTTCTGAAATTAATCTAGAATGATCCAAATTCTTTTTTAAACTCAATAATATCTGGTTTGGATTTACAGGTTTAATTAAATAATCTGCAATTTTAGAACCTATGGCTTCCTCCATAATATATTCTTCCTCACTTTTTGTAATCATTACCACGGGAAGTGAGGCGTTCATTTCTTTTATTTCTGCAAGAGTCTCTAGTCCTGTAAGACCGGGCATATTTTCATCAAGAAAAACAATATCAAAAGAAGTGTTTTTTATCTCCTCAATTGCTTCTGTCCCGCTTTGAGCT
>JABHYI010000240.1 GCA_018656255.1 Bacteroidota bacterium | reverse complement strand
GTTGCCCGTATATACGGAGAACAAGGCGCTCTTGAGAAAATGTTTTTAAAATACATCAATGCGGTAAAACTACAACAGCGTTATAAGCCCTTAGCCCAACGTAATTTTAGTTTGTACATCACACAAGACCCCCAAAACAATGCCAATGTTTTACTGAGAAAAACACTGCTGAAAAAATTACAACAAGGACCAGATGTCCTTTACAATGAACTTTTAAGCTGGTTGTTTATTCAGCAAAAAGAATTTAACAAAGCGTTTACCCAAGAAAAAGCCATTTACAAAAGGATGGGAGATCAAGACCTAACGGCTATTGTTGATCTTGCCGTAATTACCTTGGAAGAAAAAGACTATCTCAATGCAGAGCAGATTATTAACTTTTTAATTGAAAAATCTGTAACGCCAAGTGCAAAGCTACAAGGGCATCAATACCTAATGAAAATTAGCTTAGCCACCGCCCAAGAAAAAGATTATAAAAAAATAGCCCAGCAGTTTGAAACCCTGCTAGATCAATACGGTCATGGCGTCCAGAGCTATTTACTTCAAATAGACTACAATCACTTTTTGGCTTTTACTGCCAAACAGGTCCCCCTGGCCACTGCCAATCTAAAAAAACTCATTAAAAAACAGCTAAATCCATATCAAGAATCTTTAGTTAAGATGGAATTGGCGGATATCTTGGTCTTTGACGAGAAATTTAATAGAGCACTAATTTATTATTCTCAAATCCAAAACAAAGTGAAAAGTGATGTATTGGCGCAAGAGGCCAGATTTAAGGTAGCAAGAACAAGTTATTTTAAAGGTGATTTTGTTTGGGCAAAAGCCCAGACAGATGTTTTGCGTAAATCTACCACGCAGCTTATTGCTAATGATGCCCTGAAAATGACACTCATGATTCATGACAACACCTTGGAAGATTCTTTGCAAACTGCCTTGAAAAAATATGCTCGGGCAGATTTCTTAGCACTTCAAAATAAAGATGCTCAGGCCATCGAGGTTTTGTCAGAAATTTTGACCACCCATAAAGGAGAAAAAATAGAAGACGAAGCTCTTTTAAAACAAGCAGAGCTTTATCAAAAAACAGGGCAATACAAAAAAGCTGAGGCCAATTATCTCAAAATAATTGCTGTCTATAAAGATGAAATCCTAGCAGATGATGCGTATTTCAATCTTGCAAATTTATATGAGCATCAATTACAAGATCCTCAAAAAGCAAAACAGTATTACGAGCAAATTATTTTTGACTTTGCAGACAGTATTTACTTTACCCAGGCTAGAAAGAAATATCGGATGCTGCGAGGAAGTTAACAACTAATACCACTTTTAAAGCCAAGAAAATTATAACCTTGAAATAACACTATGTATATATATAACGTCACTATTAACGTAGAAAATGCCATACACCTACAGTGGTTAGATTGGATGAAAAACAGCCACATACCTGCAATGCTGGCTACCAATAAATTCAGCAAAGCCCTTATGACCAAAGTAATGGTGGAAGAAGAGATGGGCGGCATCACCTACTCTGTGCAATACACCACAGATAGCAAACAAACCCTAGAGAAGTATTACACACAAGATGCACCAACGCTCAGGGCGCAAGGCAAAGCATTTGAAGGGAACTATATAGCCTTTAGAACAGAACTTGAAGTAATTTGTGAGCAATAACACGCAAGATACCTCTACAACACACATCATGGCAAAAAAGAAAAAATACAACAAGCATAGCGCGGTTCCTAAGAGAGAATTTAATCCGCAAAACGATTCTGTACGCGCAAAAAAATACCTCGGGCAGCATTTTTTGACAGATGAAACTATTGCCAACGACATCTCTCAAACCCTGCAGCTTGAAGGCTATAAAAACGTACTGGAAATTGGGCCTGGAACAGGTGTAATGACCAAGTATTTACTAGAGAAAGACATCAATCTAGTAGCCATGGAACTCGATAGCGAATCTGTGGAGTATCTTATCAATAATTACCCCAACAAAAACCTGCAGATTTTAGAGGCAGATTTCTTAAAAGAAGACCTCCAAGATTACTTTGGAACAGAGCAGTTTGGTATTACAGGGAACTTTCCTTACAATATATCTACCCAAATTGTATTTAAAATGCTGGATATGAAACAGCAGGTTCCAGAATTTAGTGGCATGTTTCAAAAAGAGGTAGCCCTGCGTATTTGTGCCAAAGAAGGCAGTAAAACCTATGGTATACTCTCTGTGCTAACCCAAGCATTTTATGATGCCGAGTATCTTTTCACGGTTCCACCCACGGTATTTAACCCGCCACCAAAAGTAGAGAGTGGCGTGCTGAGATTGCGCAGAAAAGCCTCCTTAGATATCGATTGTAGTGAGCTCATGCTGTATAAAGTTGTCAAAACTGCCTTCCAACAAAGACGTAAAACCCTACGAAATAGTTTAAAATCTTTTAATCTTTCAGATAAAATAAAAGAAGATGCTATCTTTGGGCAAAGACCCGAGCAGCTATCTGTAGCGCAATTTATTGCACTAACACAAAAATTGGAAGCCGATGCAATTTCAACTCACCAGTGATTTTATAGAAAACATAGCACAGCTCATTGCCAAAAAAGATGGTAATGCACTGCGCGAACTCCTGCAAAATTTTCACTTTGCAGACATCGCAGAACTACTTGAAGAGCTTAATACCGATCAGGCAACTTACTTAATTCAACAATTAGAAAGCGATTTAACATCTGAGGCTCTAATGGAGCTTGATGATGATGTGCGAGAAAAAATTCTTGAGCGTCTTTCCCCTAAAGAAATTGCAGCAGAGCTAGAAGAGCTTGACACAGATGATGCCGCAGATATTATTGCTGAGCTAGATGAAAAAATCAAGCAGAAAGTAATAGATAAAATTGAAGATCAGGAGCATGCCGCAGATATTGTTGAACTGCTTAAATATGATGAGGATACCGCTGGAGCTTTAATGGCTAAAGAATTGGTGCAGGTAAAAGAAACCTGGACTGTAGCAGGCTGTGTTCGTGAAATGCGCCGTCAGGCAGAAAACGTAACTAGAGTACACTCCATTTATGTTACCAACAAAGAAGGAAAACTAACAGGAAGACTTTCTTTAAAAGATTTACTGACCGCAGAAGCAAAAACAAAAATTAGTGATGTTTTTATACCAAAGGTAGATTACGTGACAGTGCATACAGAAAACGAAGAGGTGGCGCGTATTATGCAAAAGTATG
>JABHYI010000237.1 GCA_018656255.1 Bacteroidota bacterium | reverse complement strand
TGCCTAAACCTTTTATAAATACAGATGCTGTGATCAATAAAAAATCATTTAGCATTCAAAAAGGGGCGGCCATACAGGACTTCTCACAATAATTTTAAAATTTCAGCTTGAAAAAAACAATTGCAATTGCGGGATTAGGTTGGCTAGGAAAACCCCTAGCCCAACACCTATCATTTTTAGGGCACACTATAAAAGGCTCTGTGACCTCTCAAAGAAAAGCCACTGCCTTACAGCAAAGTGGCATTAACACCTATGTAATTAATAGTACAGAAGATGGCCTGTACGGCGCAGCTCAAGGGTTTTTAAAAAAGGTGGACACCTTAGTTATTATGATACCTCCGGGTCTTAGAAGAAATACAGGGGCAGATTATGTCTTAAAAATGTCTCATTTATTGACTGAAATTTTAAAATCTAAGGTGGCCAACATTGTATTTATAAGTAGTACTTCTGTGTATAATGACACCCAAGGAAAAGTCACAGAAAAACAAGTTCCGTTGCCCCGGACCCAAGCGGCAAAGCAATTATTTCAAGTAGAGCAGTTGTTTTTTAACGCCCCTGGAATTAAAACAACTATTGTGCGCTTTGGAGGGCTCATAGGGGGCGCTAGACAACCCGTAAAGCACCTAGCGGGCAGAATAGATCTAGACGGCGGTAATGCACCCGTAAACCTCATCCACAAAAAAGATTGTATTGGTATTATTTCAAGTATTATAAAGCAGGATGCATACGGGCATATCTTTAATGCTGTGCACCCAAATCACCCAAAGAAAAAAGAGTATTACACACAAAAAGCAAAGGAATTGGATCTCATTGCTCCAAGGTATTCAGAATCGAAAGATGACATGCCAAACAAACAGGTTGATTCTATACATCTAGAGGCTGTTATTGGGTATCGTTTTAAAAAGATGTTATAATGCTACTTTTTATTGTTTTGTGCAGAAGTTTTATAAAAAGAATCTAACCGTATTTTAAGCACCTGCTTTTCTTTAAGCTCGTTATTTTTTACGGTATTATCTTGGGTGTCTTTTTCAAATTTTTCGTTGATTTGGATAATTAAATTTGCAGTTGCCAAGTTCATCTGCTTTATAGCCTTCTGGATTTCTAGTGTGTCTAACCTGCCCTTATTAGCTACTTGTTTAACTATGGCCGCTCTTGTCTTGGTTATAATAACCCTAGAATAAATGGGCTGGGTGTTTAAGGTATCTGGAATATTTTTTGTCAAAGAATCCATCCTAGATACAAGCAGGTTACTGCGTTGTTGAATTGTTGTTAAACTTGCTTGATTAATAGCCAAAACCTCTGTTATTAGATCGTCAAAAACGGGCCATTGAGAAATATAGTTTTCAGAGCTCTCAGAAAAGTCTGGCAACATAGCATCTGCTTGGCCAAACAACTTAGAGTCAGTAACTTGATCTGTCTTGGTTTGAGTGGCTGCCGGTTGGCTATCAATACAGCTCACAACAAACAACAGACAGATGCTAGAAAAAAAAAGAAATTCCCGTTTCATAAAACAATGTAATTACGGCAAATATACCGTTTCTCTCACAAAGGGCTCTTTTTGAGTGTGTTTTATAGTGGTAAATAGTGCTATATTTACATGATAAATTGACTCTTTAATATGGAAAAAAGAATATTAATCATTGGCGCCTCTGGACAAATTGGTAACGAACTTACCATGTATCTCAGAAATATGTATTCAAATCAAAATGTGATTGCTAGTGATATTCGAGAGGCTAGTAATGTCGTTATGGAAAGCGGGCCTTTTGAAATTCTTGACGCCATGGATTATCCCGCCATAGAAAAAATAGTAACAAACTATAACATTACAGATGTCTATTTAATGGCAGCCATGTTAAGTGCTACTGCAGAAAAACATCCAATCAAAGGCTGGGATTTAAACATGACCTCTTTGTTTAATGTCCTAAATCTAGCAAAAGACAAGAAGATTGAAAAAGTTTTTTGGCCCTCGAGTATTGCTGTTTTTGGCCCCACTACACCCAAAACCAACACACCCCAACACACCATAATGGAGCCCGCAACAGTCTACGGAATTAGCAAGCAAACCGGAGAGCGTTGGTGTGAGTATTACCATAAGCGCTATGGCGTAGATGTGCGCAGTATACGCTATCCTGGCCTAATTAGCTACAAAACTCCTCCAGGGGGAGGCACCACAGATTATGCCATTGAAATCTTCCATAAAGCCTTAAAAGACAAAAAATATACTTGTTTTTTAACGGCTCAAACCGCCTTGCCTATGATGTTTATGGATGATGCCGTTAATGCCACTGTAAATATCATGCTAGCCCCGCCACAGAAAATAAAAATTAGAAATGCATACAACCTAGCAGCATTGAGCTTTAATCCTCAAGAGCTTGCCGCTAGCATACAAAAACACATCCCAGATTTTACAATTAACTACCAGCCAGATTTCAGACAAGCAATTGCAGATTCTTGGCCAGCAAGTATTGATGATTCTGTGGCAAGAAAAGATTGGGGGTGGCAACACACTATAGATCTTGACAAGATGACCAAGATCATGATTGATAATTTAAAATAATTCTGCTTTTACTTCTAAAAAAACGATTTATTAGTTTGAATAAAACACTTCAATAAACAACTCTTTTTTGCAAAAAAAAGTAACGCGCATAAAAAAAGGCAAACGAGATGTTCACCTTTTTTTGCCCCAAATTTTACCATGAACTTAACCTACTTATGTTATGGTATAGCTCAAATGTATCATTATTTTCATACTAACAGAGCAACTTTTATAGGTTTTGGATAAAGTGAAAATAAATACCGATAAACGACTTAGAAATTACAGTATTAGCAAGCAATTAACGTTTAATATGCTCTTTCTGGATTTCCTTCAAAGAAATTAACATACGCTCTATTAACAACTCTATTCCCTCCAGAGGTTGGATAATCTCCTGTGAAATACCAATCTCCTAGATTTTTAGGACAGGCTTTGTGCAAATCATCTACAGACTGAAATATCAATTTCACTTTGGTAGTTATGCCCTCTTCTGAGATAATCTCAGCAATTTTATCAGATATTTGCTCATCCGTAAAAGGAGCGTATAGATCTTTAACATGGTTAATTACCGCTGCATCCGCAAGCTCAAGTTGTTTTTTACACTTGTGGTAAATCTCCTCTATAATTGCGTCTGTACCGTTGTCTTTGTGCAGCTCGATGGCTGCATTAAAAGCAACAAGTTTTTCCAACCTGGCCATATCAATTCCATAACAGTCTGGATACCGTATTTGAGGAGCAGAAGACACAACCACTATTTGTTTGGGGTGTAAGCGGTCTAACATGCGTAAAATACTCTTCTTTAAAGTAGTTCCCCTTACAATACTATCATCTATAATTACCAAATTATCGGTAGGCTTAACAACACCATAGGTAACATCATACACATGTGCCACCAAATCATCTCTACTGCTATCATCTGTAATAAAGGTGCGAAGCTTTACATCTTTTATGGCAATTTTCTCGGTGCGTATTTTGTGAGCTTGTATCTCACCTAAACGCTCTGGAGTAAGATTGTTTGCTTCTTTTAAAATAGCAGCATTTTTTTGTTTATTGAGCTCGTTTTGTGCAGCATCTAGCATTCCGTAAAAAGAGGTCTCTGCGGTATTTGGTATGAAAGAAAACACACTGTTTTCTGTGTCATGACCAATGGCAGACAATACTTTGGGCATAATCAATCTCCCCAACTCTTTACGTTCTTGATAAATTTCGGCGTCACTCCCTCGAGAAAAATAAATACGCTCAAAAGAACAGCTCTTTCGCGTTAGGGGAGTTAGTATTTCTGAAATGCTCATACGGCCGTCCTTTTTAAGAATAATAGCATTTCCTGGATCAATTTCTTTTACATCATCAAAGGGTACATTAAAAACAGTTTGTATCACAGGACGCTCACTGGCCACTACCACTACCTCATCATCTTTATAATAATATGCTGGGCGTATGCCTGCCGGATCACGCAACACAAATGCATCTCCGTGCCCCAAAAGTCCTGCCATAGCATAACCACCATCCCAGTTTTTTGCAGACTTTTTTAGTATCTTTTCTATATTAAGATTCTCAATAATATGGGCAGAAGCCTCCATCTTAGAGAGCCCTTTCTTTTTTGCTTTTTTGTACAGCTTAGCAACACCTTGGTCTAAGAAATGACCAATATTTTCTAAAATGGTAATGGTATCTGCTTTTTCTTTTGGGTGCATTCCCAGATCAATTAAATTCTGAAATAACTCTGTGGTATTGGTCATGTTAAAATTTCCAGCAATAATAAGGTTGCGATGCATCCAGTTATTTTGTCTTAGAAAAGGATGTACCGTCTCTACGCTATTTCCGCCAAAGGTGCCATAACGTACATGCCCCAACATCAGCTCCCCTATGTAAGGAATCTCTTTTTTCTGGGCAGCAACATCGTCTTTAATGCCTGGGTTTTTTTCAAACTCTGCATTAATACGGTTGTTTATTTGGGCAAAAATATCCTGTATGGGTTGAGATTTGTTAGACCTAACTCTACTAATGTAACGCTCTCCTGCGGTTGGATCTAATTTAATACTTGCAAAACCAGCACCGTCTTGACCACGGTTGTGCTGTTTTTCCATCATTAAATACATTTTGTTTACTCCGTAAAAAGCGGTGCCGTATTTCTTTTTATAAAATGCCAAAGGTTTTAAAAGTCTAACCATGGCAATACCGCATTCATGTTTTAAAGCGTCACTCATATTGATTTCCCAGACAGTCGGGAATTGTATTAATGATTAATAATTGTATGTATATAAAAAACGTCCCAAAAAGTTGGGACGCGTTGTTATGATAATTCTATTTCGTATTGTGTCAAGCTCTTAAACTTCTGTAAGCGCGAGTCTATCTCCTTTTTGGTTAGATGTTCCATGCGCTGTGTTCCAAATTTTTCTACACAAAAAGAAGCCATACAAGAGCCATAAATAATGGCTCTTTTCATGCTCTCAAAGCTGTAGTCACCTGTTTTTGCTAGATAGCCTGTAAAGCCACCAGCAAAAGTATCTCCTGCTCCAGTGGGGTCAAACACCTCAGCTAGAGGCATTGCCGGGGCAAAAAACATCTCATCTTCGTGAAAAATCAATGCGCCGTGCTCTCCCTTTTTAATCACTACATATTTTGGCCCCATCTCCATGATTATTTTTGAAGCATTTACCAAAGAGTACGCTCCAGATAATTGTCTTGCCTCTTCATCATTAATGGTAATGACATCTACCTTAGAAATTACTTTTTTAAGATCATCTAGGGCTATATCCATCCAAAAATTCATGGTGTCCAAAACAACCATTTTTGGATCATGCATCTGCTCTATTACGCTCATCTGTACCATTGGGTGCAAATTCCCTAACATAACCACCTCTGCGTCTTTGTAAGAATCTGGCACCACTGGAGTAAATGTCTCTAACACGTTAAGCTCTGTAGCTAGGGTGTCTCTGGAGTTCATGTCATTGTGGTACTTCCCGCTCCAAAAAAATGTTTTACCCTCTTTTACAACTTCAAGCCCTTGGGTGTTGATGCCTTTGCTCTCCAGCATCTGGATATCTGATTGCAAGAAATCTCCCCCCACCACAGACACAATAGCTGGGTCTATATCAAACTGAGCGCTAGACAACCCAATATAGGTTGCGGCACCTCCTAAAATTTTATCGGTTTTACCAAAAGGAGTTTCAATAGCATCAAAAGCCACGGTTCCTACAATAACTAGTTTACTCATACAATTATTTCCAATAATTAAGGTGTAAATTTAATCAATTAAATGAGAAAAAAGAAGTTTTATTAAACAGTCTAATACATAAATTAAATCCTGAAATTTTGATAATAAAAAAGCCCTATAATATGTTTCTCCCTTTGTTATTTTCTGCCAAAATCTGCAGGAATTTCTCCCCAGGCTTTGGTCTCCCATTTAACAATAAAACTGCTGTAAGAATTATTTTTAAGCCATAGTTCTGCCCTAGATATTAGCTCAAAGATGACCTCATTTTTTGTTGTTTTTTTTAATTTGGTATTACACTTCTTCTTCTTTACCCAGCCTATAGCAGTTCTGGAGTCAGAATAAATAATACGATCGCTTTTCTGTTTTTTAAGAAATGCCAAGCCATGAACTAGGGCTAAAAATTCTCCTACATTATTGGTTGCTTGATCAAATGGCCCTTGATGAAATAGTTGCCGTTGGGTCTGGGTGTCTACACCCCGGTATTCCATAAGCCCTGGATTTCCGCTACATGCAGCATCTACAGCTATAGAATATAGATTTGGTTGGCCATATTCGGCTTTTTGGGAGAGGGTAAGAGTTTTGTTTTTACCAGGTGTTTTACCTTTGTAGTCTTGGTAGCTTTTATTGTAGGCTATTTTTGCTGCCGGCAAAGATTCAAAACTCATGTACTGAGCTCCAGAAATTCCTTTTATAGCCACTTGACACTCCTTCCAGCTATGGTATATACCTGCGGGGTTACCAAACCAAACAACATAATATTTTTGCTTTTTTTGTGCCATGGCTCTTACCGCAGTGCGGCTTTAGTTAAAATATCCTCGATTACCTTTGGTAACCACTGATGTTCTAGAAGCTGCACTTTGTTGGCAACATCTTGCGGGGTATCTTGGGGTAGTATCCTTGTCTTTTTCTGAAATATAACTCCGCCCTGGTCATACTGGTTATTAACATAATGTATGGTAATGCCGCTCTGGGTTTCTTTATTGGCTACAACGGCTTTGTGCACATGTTGGCCATACATTCCTTTCCCGCCATATTTTGGCAATAAGGCTGGATGTATGTTTATGACCTTGTTTGGGTAGGCATCTATGATAATTTCAGGAAATTTAAGTAAAAACCCCGCCAATACAATTAGATCTGGATTGTGTTGTTTTAACACAGAAAGTAGGCCTTGGGGAGACAGCATTTCGGTTTTAGTAAAGGAAAAAGCCAGTACATTAAGAGCCAAAGAGCGTTGCAATACCTTGGCATTTTTATTGTTTGATAACACACAAACAACTTCAGCCTGGTTTGAGTTTTGAAAATAATTTATAATATTTTGTGCATTTGTGCCATTGCCTGAAGCAAAAAGTACGATACGCTTCTTCATTGGTTTTGATTGGGTGTTTGCAGTAGTTATCATCTATAAATATCACAAAAGTAAGGCAATCGAGATACACTTCTATTAAAAATGTTAAATTTGGTTATAGATTTTTTTTTTAAAGTAGTGTTTTAAGTTAAAATATTTTATTTTTACCGCTTAATTAAAATTTAAAAACAAAGATTATGTCAGACATTGCATCAAGAGTAAAAGCTATCATCGTAGACAAATTAGGTGTTGACGAGAATGAGGTTGTAAACCAAGCAAGCTTCACTAACGACCTAGGAGCAGATTCACTAGATACGGTTGAGCTTATTATGGAATTTGAGAAAGAATTTGATATCCAAATTCCAGATGATCAAGCTGAAAACATTGCTACAGTTGGTCAAGCAGTTTCATATATTGAAGAGAACAAATAAGAAAAATTCTTTATGGAATTAAAGCGAGTTGTAGTAACAGGTCTTGGCGCACTTACCCCCATTGGAAATAACATCCAAGAATATTGGGATGCTTTAAAAAGTGGTAAAAGTGGTTGTGCACCCATTACCTATTTTGATACTGAGAAGTTCAAAACTAAATTCGCTTGTGAAATTAAGAATTATGATCCGTTACAACATTTTGACCGCAAAGAGGCTAGAAAACTAGACCGATTTGCTCAATACGCACTAGTCTCTAGTGATCAGGCCATACAAGATGCCGCCCTAGACATGGATGCCATCGATAAATTTCGAGTTGGTGTTATTTGGGGAGCTGGTATTGGAGGTATTGAAACATTTCAAAATGAGGTAATAAACTTTTCACAAGGGGATGGAACGCCACGTTTCAACCCCTTTTTTATTCCAAAAATGATTGCAGATATTGCCCCTGGTAATATTTCAATCAAACATGGGTTTATGGGACCAAACTATACAACGGTTTCTGCCTGTGCCTCTTCTGCCAATGCTATGATTGATGCATTAAACTACATTCGTTTAGGCCATTGTGATATTATTGTAACAGGAGGAAGTGAGGCAGCTGTAACTATGGCTGGTTTAGGTGGCTTTAATGCCATGCATGCCCTTTCTACAAGAAACGAATCTGCAGAATCTGCATCAAGACCTTTTGATGCTACTCGTGATGGATTTGTATTAGGAGAAGGTGCTGGAGCTTTGGTATTAGAAGACTACGATCACGCAAAAGCACGTGGCGCAAAAATATACGCCGAGGTAATTGGTGGTGGGATGTCTAGTGATGCATATCACATGACTGCACCGCATCCAGAAGGTATTGGCGTAGAACGTGTAATGCACAATTGTTTAAATGACGCAGGCATTCAGGCCGGTGAGGTTGACGCAATAAACACACATGGTACCTCAACACCTCTTGGAGATGTTGCGGAATTAAAAGCAATTAGTAAAGTATTTGGTGCACATGCCAATAAAATAAACATCAACTCTACAAAATCTATGACAGGACACCTACTTGGTGCAGCTGGTGCAATAGAAGCAATTGCCTCTATTTTATCCATGCAGCACAATCTAGTGCCTCCTACCATTAACCACACCCAGGTTGATCCAAACATAGATCCTTCTTTAAATTTAACACTCAATAAAGCCCAAGAGAGAGAAGTAAACATTGCCATGAGCAACACCTTTGGATTTGGGGGCCACAATGCTTGTGTGCTGTTTAGAAAACTAAAGGAGTAAAACAATGGCTACTTTTAAAAACATATTTAATCCCCGTGCCCCTAAGGACGGGGGTTTTTTTTTAGCAATAAAAGAGCTACTAGGTTTTAACCCTAAAGACATTGGCATTTACCAAGAAGCCTTTACCCACCGCTCCACCAACACAACCTCCACACAAGGGCATGCGCAAAACTATGAACGTATGGAGTTTCTTGGAGACGCTATGTTAAGTGCTATTATTGCAGCCCACCTTTACAATAAAGTACCTGGTGGAGATGAGGGTTACCTAACTAAAATGAGAAGCAAGGTGGTAAGCAGAGAACACCTTAACGAATTAGGAAGAGATCTAGAACTAACAAAACATGTAAAAACAACGGTGCCCATTGGCCAGTTTGGTGTTAATATTCATGGCAATGTGTTTGAAGCCTTAGTTGGCGCCATATACTTAGACAGAGGGTATAAGTACTGCGAAAAATTTATCAACAAAAGGGTAATAGAGCCCTACGTTGATATTGAAAAACTAGAAGGAAAGGTAATTAGCTACAAAAGCCTTTTTATTGAATGGTGTCAAAAAAATAAACATCAGTTTAAATTTTCGGTTTATGAAGATACAGGAAACGATACTCTTAAACATTTTGGCGTAAAACTAACCCTAGATAATAAACTAGTGGGCAAGGCAAGAGCAACCTCAAAAAAGAAAGCGGAAGAACAAGCAGCCAAAAGAGCCTATTATAAATTACAAGAGGTAATAGACGGTTTTAGCAAAAAAAGCTAAGATATCCCTGGCGCCACCATCAATTTACCGCTACATTACTACAACATATTGTAGTTTAACCTAGAATTTATAGCATCTTTTTATATTTCTACTGAAAGTATATATACTTTTACCTCTTACGCTTAAGGCTATGGCAACTCATAAATTAGTGTTGGATGATGATTTTGAAGAAGACTTCTCCCTTATCGCTATTCATTGCAGTGAGGAGCCTTATAAAGTTGCCTATATTCTAAATCAATTTGCTCGTTTAAAACTGCGCCGTGAAAAATTAGATTTAGCATTTAGCTCTAACGGCATGGAAATAAGATTACCGCTTTTTGGGTTTGAAGATCATACAGAATATACAGACTATAGCTTAGTGGCAAACAAATGTAAATCTGCAGTTACTAAAACAAATAAAAGTGTAGGGCTTTTTGGCAACACCACAGATAAAGAAACAGTAATTACATACCTTATTCCAGAATTAAAAAAAGTAGATTACTTTTTAAAAATCCAGAGCGATTTTGACAACCCAGGAACTAAAATGCTGATCAACGAGATCAACGATATAAAACAAATAATTTCTGCCTACCAAGTAGCGCCAGAAACCCTTAAATCAAAGGACAACCTAATATTTGACTAAATGCCAAATCAAAAAAAGACTAAAATTGTAGCTACCCTAGGGCCTGCTACTGCAGATAAGAAGATTCTTAAACAAATGATTCAAGCTGGAGTTAATGTGTTTCGCGTTAATTTCTCTCATGCAAACTATGACAATGTTAAACAAGTAGTTGCCCTTATCAGGGAGCTAGCAACAGAGCTCAACACCTCAACTGCAATTCTTGCAGATCTACAAGGCCCAAAATTAAGAGTGGGAATGATGAAAGAGGAAGTGATTGTTCATCCAGGAGATGAAATTTCATTTTGCACCGGGGAAGAATTTGAAGGAAACTCCAAGAGAGTGTACATGAACTACAACAATTTCCCTAAAGATGTTAAAAAGGGTGAACGTGTACTTCTTGATGACGGAAAATTAATGTTTGAAGTACTCTCCACAGATGGAAAAGCAGAGGTAAAAACCAAGGTAATACAAGGGGGTCCTTTACGCTCTCGTAAGGGTGTCAATCTACCAAACACAAACATCTCTTTACCTGCACTAACGACCAAAGATAAAGAAGATGCTGTTTTTGCAATTTCTCTTGAAGTAGATTGGATTGCACTTTCTTTTGTGCGCCATGCGGCAGATTTAAAAGAACTACAAGCCCTAATTAAAGCCAATAGTAAATATAAAATTCCAATCATAGCGAAGATAGAAAAACCAGAAGCAGTCGCTAATATTGATAAAATTGTTTCCCATTGTGACGGCCTAATGGTTGCCCGGGGTGACCTAGGAGTTGAGGTTCCTGCAGAAGAGGTGCCGCTGATTCAAAAAGAACTAGTTCTTACAGCAAAAAGAGCAAGAATTCCAGTTATTATTGCCACCCAAATGATGGAAACAATGATTTCATCTCTCACGCCAACAAGAGCAGAGGTAAATGATGTTGCAAACTCTATTATGGATGGTGCAGATGCCGTAATGCTAAGCGGAGAAACTTCAGTAGGTAAATACCCTGTAGAGGTAATTCAAAAAATGGCCAGTATCTGTACCCAGGTAGAAAACTCTTCTCTAATCTCTGTGCCACATGAGCCTCCTCACATTAGAACCAACCGTTACATAACAAAATCAATATGTTATCATGCAGCCAACATGGCTAATGAAATTAATGCAACAGCTATTTGTACCCTAACCAATAGTGGGTATACCGCATTTCAGATATCTGCATGGAGACCAGATGCGCATATTTTGGTGTTTACAAATAACCGCAGAATACTATCAAGATTAAACTTGTTATGGGGAGTAGCCTCTTTTTACTATGACAAATATGAAAGTACAGATCAAACCGTAGAAGACGTAAATAAAATTGCACACAAAGCAGGTATTGTGGCAAAGGGAGATTACTTAATTAACCTAGCGGCAATGCCAATTGTAGATAAAGGTATGGTAAACACACTGCGTGTTTCTCAGGTATAACACCTTAACTCAAAAAGCCCTTAAGGCACAATTGTATTCCAAAAAAAGCCCCTTAAAATAATTATTTTAAGGGGCTTTTTAACACTAAGGCTTTTGTGTGTTTACAAAACAACATAGTGCTGCTTTATTCTCATCATACCATCTTGTTTGCGTATACTTATGTGCTGTTTAAAGTTGCTGGTTGTGTAATTATACACAATCTCAACAAGGGTATTATCCAACCGCGTTACCTGAAGCTCAAGCACCAAGACGCCTAATGGCTTATTAGGGCTATTTATTACTTGAGCGTCTCTCCCTAAAGGATCTGGCATTGCAAAATCTCTTGGGATATCATATAGTTTTTGCGCAATCAAGTAGGCCTCATGCCATTTTGTAGTAGGTATTAAAAGTGTTTCTGTGCTACTAGGCTCACTAGCTGTGCCGCCAACAAGCTCCGTTATACTGGCGTTAGGATGCGTGTTTTGCAAATCAGCAATATACATCTTTGGGTTTGCACCCGGCTCTGGCGGAAAGAGTTCAGACAAATACCCGCTAAATGCAAATCCTGTTTTATTGTTATACAACACCTGATGCATCCCTCCCTTAACGCCCCTGATATTCATGGTATTATTTGCCTCTAAAGACACAATTTCCACTTTAGTGCCGTAGGGCATAACGGCGAGTTTTTGACTCTTCAAGTTGTTGTACTGCCTTAAAGAAAGACCGCTTGCTGCTGTTACATAGAGTGAAGCTGTCTTTTTTTCTTGTGGGGATTGAGCGCTTATTTGTGTAAGTGCTATTTCTGTTTGTTGGGGCAATTTTTCTTTACAGGATGTAAAAAATGTTATTGCGATGAGTGCGGCAATGGCAAGAGCTTTCGTTTTCATAAGGATTGGGTATTAAATTCAAAGTAAAGCTTTTGGCATAAAGAGTCTTTTTTTAAAGGTTGATTATAAATATATAACTAAACTTTATTTGGGTTTATTGCACTAGCATAGGTTTTAAAACTCAAATTTCATTTGGACATCGTATTTTTTTTCTTCTTTTAGGCTTAGCTTTTGCTTGTTTTCATTGTTAAGCCCAGACAAAGAAATTCCTAGCAACCGAACCGAGTTTTTCATTTTTTCCTGGTACAATAACTCTGTGACATGCTCCATTATTAACTCCTCACTTGCCATATAAAAAGGCAGGGTTTTACTGCGAGTTTGCAGTGTAAAATCACTGTACTTTATTTTTAAGGTAATAGTTTTTCCAGCTACTTTGTTTTTTTTAAGCCGGCGCTGAACCTCTTTGGCGATATCTTGTAATCGCTCTATCATGTACAACTCGCTTGATATGTTTTCGCCAAAAGTGCGCTCTGCAGCCAATGATTTTCTGGTGCGTTGTGGGCTTACTTTGCTAGTGTGGATGCCCCGTACAATATTATAATAATAGGGGCCATTTTTACCG
>JABHYI010000236.1 GCA_018656255.1 Bacteroidota bacterium | reverse complement strand
TGCAACCTGCACTAATATTTCATCAGCTAATCCAGCTGCCACAGCATTCTTAGCAATATGACGCGTTGCGTATGCTGCAGAACGATCAACCTTACTTGGATCTTTTCCAGAAAAAGCACCACCACCATGAGCTCCTTTTCCGCCATAGGTGTCTACAATAATTTTACGTCCAGTTAAACCCGTATCTCCATGAGGACCACCAATTACAAACTTTCCTGTTGGGTTGATATGGTATGTAATAGCATCATTAAATAAAGCCTGTATGTTTGGTTTTAATTTTGCTATAACCCTCGGAATTAAAATAGTAATAATGTCTTCTTTTATTTTTTCCAGCATGCGCGTATCGTTGCTGTCAAAATCATCATGTTGGGTTGAAATTACAATAGCATCTATTCTTTGCGGTATATTATCATCAGAATATTCAATAGTTACCTGAGATTTTGCATCAGGTCTTAGGTAAGGAATATCTTTTTCTTCTCTACGCAACTGTGCTAATTCAATAAGTAGCCTATGAGATAAATCTAGGGCTAAAGGCATGAAGTTTTCTGTCTCATCTGTAGCATAACCAAACATCATTCCTTGGTCACCAGCACCCTGATCTTCGGGATTTGTTTTATCTACGCCTTGGTTAATGTCACTAGATTGCTCATGTATTGCAGAAAGTATTCCACAAGAGTTTCCGTCAAATTGATATGCACTTTTAGTATATCCAATTTTATTGATAACATCGCGAGCAATTTTCTGTACATCTAGATATACACTACTTTTTACTTCTCCTGCCAATATAACTTGGCCCGTTGTTACAAGGGTTTCGCAAGCTACTTTAGCCTTAGGGTCAAAGGCTAAAAAGTTGTCTATAAGCGCATCACTTATTTGATCTGCAACTTTGTCTGGGTGTCCTTCAGAAACACTCTCTGAGGTAAATAAATACGCCATATAAATGGGGTTTAATGATTTTAGTAAAATAGGGTAGATTTGACCTAGGGTCCACAGAAGATTGCAAAAAGTGCAATTCACTGATTTAGCATTTAAACTCTAATGATAATTTAGAATTTTTTTTCTGAAATATATATTTCAGAAAGAGGTTGCAAGCAGTCAAATCTTTCCTCTTAATTATAAAGCAAAGGTACATGTTTGTTTAAGATTAAAAAACTTTAATGCAAATTGCCTCTCGAGTTTGCAGTAACATCCCTCGAATAAGAATTTTATTTGCAATATTTGTAGTAACATACACCAAAGCATTATGAAGGTTACTTTAGAGAGAAAAGACGACGCATATTTATTTCAAGCAAAAGGGAGCTCTGGCGTGCCTATTATGATAGACAATACCTCCAAAGAAGGTGCTCAAGGCGCAAGCCCCATGGAGTTACTGTTAATGGGTGTTGGGAGTTGCAGCGCCATTGATGTGATATATATCCTAGAGAAACAAAAGCAAAAAATAGACTCGTATCAAATAGAGGTCACCGGTTCAAGAAAACAACTAAAACAAGCAAAGCCCTTTGAGCGTATTGATGTGCATATCATTATAGAGGCAGACATAGCTCCCCAAAAGGTTATAAAAGCAGCAGCGTTGAGTTTTGAGAAGTACTGTTCTGTGTCTATTACATTTGAGAGTTCAGTGAAGATAAACTATACTATTACTTTAAATAATACTATTTTAAAAGTCTAACCAAGCTAATTACTTCTTTAATGATACCAAGCCAGAGAGATGTTCAACAAGCTTTTGATAGAGTACGCCCACATGTGCATCAAACCCCAGTTTTAACCTCTAGATTACTAGATGAGCTTAGTGGAGCATCTATTTTTTTTAAGTGCGAAAATTTTCAAAAAATGGGCGCTTTTAAAATGCGAGGCGCCATCAATGCTATTTTACAAATACCTCAAGCAGATCAGGCAAAAGGGGTGGTTACCCATAGTTCTGGTAATTTTGCGCAGGCCGTTTCTTTGGCAGCAAAAAATCTAGGCATACCAGCATACATTGTAATGCCAAATAATGCGCCACAGGTTAAAAAAGATGCTGTTGTAAGCTATGGAGGCATTATTTATGAGTCTGAGGCTACTATTGCAGCTCGAGAGGCAATGGCTAGTCAAATACAAGACACAACAGGTGCCACTTTTTTACATCCATCAAACCACAAAGATGTGATTTTAGGGCAGGGTACTGCAGCCATAGAACTGTTACAAGAGCACCCATCACTAAATTGTATCATTACACCCGTTGGGGGAGGCGGGCTTCTTGCCGGTAGCGCCTTGGCTGCAAAATATTACGGATCA
>JABHYI010000212.1 GCA_018656255.1 Bacteroidota bacterium | reverse complement strand
CCAGAAATCGCTCTGGCAACGTCTATCGATATATTCGACACTGCAAACATAAAAGCAATTGCAAGTTGGAGTCGGTATCTAACTATTTGCTTTCGTTTGCAATTACTTGTAACTATTTGTTGTCTTTTAATATGCTGAAAACAAGTTATTTAACAATAAAAACTAATTGATAAAAAAATAAAATATTTATGTAATTAACACTGAGAAAATAAAAATAGTCCTGGTTGGATTGCTGTTATTTAGAACTAATTGAACCCTTTTTTTAAAATGTATAGGTAGCGGCAACTATAAGGTTTCGTCCTGGGGCAGAAAGGCCGCTACTGTAAGGTCTGTAACGCTGGTCTGTAATATTCTCAAGGGTCGCGTTTAATTGAAGTGATTTAGAGTACTTGTATTGTGCTGAAAAATTAAGTGTATGCCATTTGGGGGCAAACGGATTTCCGTTTTGATCTGCGGCATACAAAAACGCATTGTTTTGTTGACTTGGCGCTAAATCTTCAAAATCAAACTGGCCATTATACTCTGCAAAAGCAGCTAGAGTGAGCTTTGCTTTATTATAGATAAGGCGTGTGTTTCCATAGGCAGGCGCTGCGTGGCGAAGAGCCTCTTTAGTTCCTTGTTGATCCTGTGCAAAGCCTTTGGTGATATTGTATTGAGAGCTAAGTTTCAGCTCTTTTGAAAAAGCAATGGCTATACCTGCTTCAAAACCATAGACTTGTGCTCTAGAGGCATTTTGAATGGCCTGAATAGTGCTTAATTCTCCTTGGTATAGAATTTGCGATTCTCCATCAAGAGAAAAATCTCTTCTAATCAAAGCATCTTCTAAGATGGTATAAAACCCTGCAAAATCAAATTTTACAACTGAATCAAAGTTTAGGCTAACACCTATATCTGCATTATATGCATACTCTGGTTTTAAATCTGGGTTGGGCACCACAACACTCCCTGGCTCACTGTCAAAGACTTTTCCAACATCGTCAATATTTGGTGCTCTAAAGGCAGTTCCTAGGTTTAAACGCCATCCTAAGGTTTTATTTGGGTTCCAAGTAACTCCAGCAGTTCCTGTAAGGGCGCCAGTATTAATTGTAGCCTCGGTAAAAGGAAGGTCAAACAAGCTAGTATCAAACTGGGCATCAATAATAATATGACTATACCTAAGACCCCCTAGAAATGAAATGTTTTTTGCCAATGCAAATTGACTACTCATATACCCAGCCAAGGATTGCCATGAAGAGCCGTCTGGATATCTAGAAACATCTGTTTGTGAGATCTCTGTAGCTATGTCTGTTTTAAGACCCCTAGAACCAACTTTGTTAAAAATATACTCTATACCATAGTTCAACTTTGCTTTTTTAATCTTTTTTTCAAAATCCCAAGCCGTGGTATACGCCGCTACTTTTTCTTGTGTCTCATACAAAAAAGAATCTCCAAAATCTCTATCACTTCTACCCTCTTTAAAGTGCTGAAAGGAAAGTGTAAAAGCACTCTCATCAAACAAGGTGTTTGTATCTGGGGTGTTTTGTATTTGCAAATTTCCAGAAACCCATTGTTGCGGAGTATAGTCCCAAACTGCAGACTCCAACGCACCATTGGTGTCTCTTATAAGCCTATCATACCTTGGGTAATCGCTGGTGGTTGTATAAAACAAGCCCAGGTCAAAATTCCAGTTATTGTTTGGCATGTAACGCACCTTTTGCATTGTATTTATTTGAGAGTACGCTGTTGGACGTT
Source organism: Bacteroidota bacterium (assembly GCA_018656255.1). GTDB lineage: Bacteria > Bacteroidota > Bacteroidia > Flavobacteriales > Flavobacteriaceae > Patiriisocius. The sequence goes on along the minus strand of JABHYI010000212.1, from coordinate 8,592 downwards.
GTATTTTAGGGTCTTGATTTTGTACAACGGTATCAACACCGTTAATGGTTTCTACATATTGGTTGCGCAGATAATCATCTGGGCCATGACTACCCATGCGTAAATTGTCAAAATCACTATAGGTTACACTAGTTAAAAAAGCCCACTTTTTGGCGCCTATATTAAAATCAAAATGTCCTGTTTTCTCTTTATTGGCCGTAGCGTAACGCACCGTTGAGTTTCCAGAAAAAGAGTAGCCTTCTTCAAAGGAAAATTTAGGTTTTTTTGTGTAGAAATTCATCACCCCTCCAACAGCATCACTTCCATACACCACAGATCCTGGTCCCAAAATCACCTCTGAGCGTGCTACCGCAAAAGGGTCTATAGAGATGATGTTTTGCACATTTCCACCCCTAAAAATAGCAGTATTAAAACGCACACCATCCACAGCAATTAAAAGTCTATTTGTAGAGAACCCTCTTATTATAGGACTCCCGCCACCCAATTGGCTTTTTTGAACATATACTTGGCCACTGCTTTGTAGTAAATCTGCGGCAGTTTGAGGATTTCTAAAAAGCACATCCTCGCTGGTTACAGACACAATTTGTTGTGGAATATCTCTCTTTTTTTGTCCAAATTTTGACACAGATAAAACTACCTCATCAAGACTACTGGCATCTGTAATTAAAAATACTTTGCTATTAGCTTTTACTATTTTAGATTTGGTTTGCGAAAGAGGGGCATGAGCTATGTGCTGAAATGTAATTACCTCATCTTGGTTAAAAGAGGATATATCAGCAAAACCGTCAAAATTTGTAACAGCGCTTTTGCTTTTATCTTCATTAAACACTGCCACGCCTAGGATTGGATCCTTGGTTTGTTGAGAAAGTACTTGTATTTTTTGAGCAATTGCTGCTTGAAAGCAAAAGAAAATAGCAAGAAATGCTAATACGTGTTTCATTAATTAAACAGTTGTTGAAGTACCGCCAAGGACTTCGGTTTTTTATACCCGTGCAAATGTAATTGATAATACTCCAACACCAAATCAAGTACGCCCATTCTTTGGTTTTTTGACAGCTTTACAGAGCAAATAGCATCAAAATGTATGCCGAAGAACTGTTTTAATGCCTCAACCCGCTGACCTGTTTCACAGTAGATAGAGAAATCTTCTTTCTCAAAGGTACCCTCTGAAAGATTAAAATATGGCAAATGAGCTGCAGAGGTATCTGGATAAAAGCCTAAGTATGCTGTAAGTTTTAATAAAAATAAGGTGTGGAAATTGGCAATATTCTCATGGTGGTCTAGCCACTGAAAAGAAGCCTCTAAAAACAGGTATAGTCCCTGGTTTGCTTCTTCCTCTATAATCGAGTTTTTTAACATCTCAGACAAAAACATCACCAAAGAGGACTTTACAATATCTGTATGTAAGGTAGTGTAAGGATGCAATACCTTAACCTCCTTTATAGACTCTAGGGTTCCTTTGTTTTTGTGATTTGCTACGATCTCTAATTGGGTAAGGGGCTGAAAATAAGAGGGCTTTAACCTCCCTTTTCTAGATTTAAGTATGCCGCGCAGTAAGTAGGTTTTAAGCCCGCTACTTTCTGTGAAACAAGTTACGATAAGGTCTGCTTCTGCATACTTTATGGAAGAAAAGACAATTGCTTTTGTAGTTTCAACCATCAGCGAATAATCATTATTTTTTTAATTTTTGTTTCTAGGGCATCTTCTGTAGTAATTAAAACGAAGTACACTCCTGAGGCTACTTTATACTTACCAAAGGCTGTTGTATCCCAAGTGATACTTCCTCCTTGACTTGTTTGCTGAAAGACTAAATTTCCTTCTAAATCTGTAATTTTCACGTTGGCCCTTGCCGTCAAACCATCTATAGTGACAGCACCTTGGTACTGAGGTCTTACCGGATTTGGAAAAACAAAAACATCTTCTAGAGTATCTCTTGGGGCCGTAGAAGTCCCTTTATAAGAAACCAAACCATTAATGGTAGCAAAATAAACTTCTCCAGTAAAAGGGTCTATAGCTATATCTTGAACATTATCTGAGGGTAGTGGAGAGTTCTCTGAGGTAAATCTCAACAATGTTTGTTGCCCATTAGCACTTAAATAAAACACCCCAGAGCTTGCTGTTGCAATCCATTTATTATTAGATCCATCTACTTCTATATCTGTAATGGTTTGCTCAAATAGCAATTCTTGGCCCACTCCTTCATCATCGGCAAAAATAATTGCACTGGCAGAGACATCTGCTGTATTGCTAAAAAAAGTGCCTGGGTTGAACAACACGCGAAGGCCTCTTAGTGTCCCTATCCATAATCTATTTTGAGCATCAAAAGCAAGCGCTCTAATATCTGTAGAAGGCAAGCCTCCACCTGTATCATCTGCGCCAATGGCTCTAAATTGATTAGTTGTAGGGTTAAAAGCAGCCAATCCTGTTTGTACAGGGCTAAAAAACACAAAACCCTCTCTGCTAATTGCCAATTTGCTATAAGCCAACTCATCTCTACCTCCCGAGATATTACTTACATCAAAAGATTGAAATTGGCCATTTGGAGAAAGTCTTAAAAGAGCATTATCGGTTAGAGATTGTAATACCCAAAGATTTCCATTTCTGTCAAAATCTGAGCCGTATAAACGTATTCCTGCATTATTTCCACCAAAAACAGGATTTTCTAGAGCAGAATTAGTGTCGTCATATAAAATTATGGGCACTTGATTCTCTACCTTTAAAAGACCACTTAAAAAGGAAGAAAAATAAACAGTTTCGGGGTTTTGATCGTCAATGCTAATGTTAACAATATCGTTAACAGCACTAACACCAAGACTTGTGGTTATTTCATCATGAGAGATATTGGTCCAAGTGCCATCTTTTAAATTACTAACTCCCTTAGTATCTAGAGGAAAGGGATTAAAAAAAACATTAACGGCTCCAAAACTAACCCATAGCTGTCCGGCGGTAGCGTCCAATGCAAAAGGAGTGTTTAATAAAGGGCCATCTGGCAAAATTTGTGTTACTTGGCTTGTGTTATAGGGTACTTTGAGAAGTCCTTTAAGAGAGCTGCCCAAATAAAAGATGTCATTAAAACTATATCCTGTTTGCAGAGTGTAATTAAAATCTGGCAGACTTTCTATTGATGCTTTTAAAATAAACCCTTGGTCATAGGCCTCAATGCTTGTAGCTGTGCTTATGGTTAGTACTGCATTATTTACCTTAAAATCCCTAATAGGGCTAGAGAAAGTGGCTACTTGCTGTAATGTATTACCAGCATTTATTCTATAAACTGTATTATTGTTGTCAGCAATTAACACGCGGGTTCCAAGTGTTTGTACTGCAATGTAATTTCCTTGTGTAACTAGTTCCCACTCTTGAAAATCAATAATATTGTCGTTGTTTAAAATAGCGCGCCGAATTCCTCCCTCTGTAGAAGCAGCATAAATATATGGAGCTAAAATTGTAGTCTGAGAGATGTTTATTTGAGAACCAAAATCACCGATAAAATAACTATCTCTAAACTCCAATCGCTCCAAGTCATAGACAGAGACACCAAATTGTGCAGAAATATATATTTTACCGTCATGCTCTGTAAAATGATTGATGCGTTTTTTGTTGGGTGGTATGTTTTGTTTGTCTCTAATGTCAACCACTTTCAGTACTTCATTTTCTTGACCAATGGTAACCACCTCTATGAGTCCGTCTTGATAACCAATAATTAGTAGATTTGTCTGGCTACTGTAGTGTATGGTTGTTATAGGTTCTCCTGCAAGACCCTGAACACTTGATAGCGTTGTGATTTCTTCTGTAGAAAGATCGTAAATAAATATAGCGTTATCCGTGCCTACAAAGATGCGGTCATCACCCTGTGAAATGTCTTTAACCGAAACATAAGAGAAGTAATCTTCCCAAAGGTTTTCGAAATTTTGTGCTATAGCAAAAGGGGCTATACATAACAAAAAGACCAATAAAATACGTTTCATAACATCTGTTTTCTATAAGTAACCCAACTCTTTTGCAATATATGATTATAAGTATAACAACCCCTTTGGGATATTATTGTGATTTAAAAAAGGTTGCCCGTAAGAGCAACCTTTATATACTATACTAGTTTGCACTAAAGATTAAACAACTCCTTGAGCCATCATAGCCTCTGCCACTTTTACAAAGCCAGCAATGTTTGCTCCCTTTACGTAGTCTACATAGCCATCACCATCTTTTCCGTACTGCACACATGCCCCATGGATATCAATCATGATATTATAAAGTTTCTGGTCAACTTCTGCTCTTGTCCAACTTAAGCGTAAAGAGTTTTGAGACATTTCAAGACCAGATGTTGCTACTCCCCCTGCATTAGAAGCTTTTCCTGGTGCAAATAATATTTTTGCGTTTGTAAAAACTTCAATAGCATCTGGTGTTGTAGGCATATTAGCGCCCTCACTTACACAGATACATCCATTGGCAACTAATGTTTTTGCTTCTTGCTGGTTCAACTCATTTTGAGTGGCACATGGCAAGGCAATATCACATTTAATTCCCCAAGGTCTTTGACCAGATGTGTATGTTGCACTTGGGTATTTTTCAACGTATTGGCTGATACGTCCTCTTTTTACATTTTTTAGCTCCATTATAAAAGCTAATTTCTCTTGATTGATTCCTTCAGAATCATAGATAAATCCTCCAGAATCAGACATGGTAACCACCTTAGCCCCGAACTCCAAAGCTTTCTCTGCTGCATATTGAGCTACATTTCCAGATCCAGAAATAACAACTGTCTTTCCATTAAAGCTCTCGCCAATGGTTTCTAACATGTTTTTTGCAAAGTATACGTTTCCATATCCTGTTGCCTCTGGGCGTATTAACGAACCACCGTACTCACGGCCTTTCCCTGTTAATACTCCTGTAAATTCATTTCTGAGTCTCTTATATTGGCCGTACATATATCCTATCTCACGCCCGCCAACACCAATGTCTCCAGCCGGCACATCTGTGTTTGGTCCAATATGACGTGATAATTCTGTCATAAAACTTTGACAAAAACGCATCACCTCTGCGTCTGTTTTTCCTTTTGGATTAAAGTTACTTCCTCCTTTACCACCTCCCATTGGAAGTGTTGTTAAACTGTTTTTGAACAATTGTTCGAACCCTAAAAATTTCAGGATACTCAAATTCACAGATGGATGAAAACGAAGTCCACCTTTATAAGGACCAATGGCAGAATTGTACTCTACACGATATCCTTTGTTTACGTGAATTTCGCCACTATCATCAGTCCAAGGAACACGAAACATAATGGTGCGCTCTGGTTCTACCATGCGTTCCAATAATTTTCGGCCCTGGTATCTTTCATTACTTTCAATAAATGGAATTACCGCTTCGGCAACTTCAGTCACTGCTTGTAAAAATTCTGGCTCGTTTGGGTTTAATTGTTCAACACTTGCAATAAAGTCTTTGATACTTTGCTTCATAGTATGCGTTCTTAAATTTGTTTTGTACTAATTAAAGTACGTTAATTGTTGTTTTTTGTTGGTGCTATCCTCTGTGATATTTACAATATAACATTACAAAGAATAACCACTGAATAAGGGTACTAATTCTTATTGAGCATGCCCAGTTTAACTAGCTTGTATCTAGCATACAAACATCGTCTATACTAAGACAGGGCAAATATACGAGATATGAAATAATTTTAGGTTTTAAATTTATACAATCCCTTAAATATAGCTTTTATATTTACTTCTGAAATCGCTTTTATTGAATATTCTAGATATGGATCCTGTTATCTGTTTTGGGCAGAATTGTTTACATTTACAGCCATCATAAAAAATTAAAAAATGGAAGATTCACCAAAGTTTGCTGTATTTGGAGGTGGTAGTTGGGCAACTGCGATTGTGAAAATGCTATGTGAAAATCTTGATCAAGTTGGATGGTACATGCGTAATGTTGATGCCATTAAACACATAAAAAAAGAACAGCACAACCCTAACTACCTTAGCGCTGTTGAATTTAATACCAATAAATTAAAACTTAGCAACGATATCAACGAAATGGTAGAATATGCAGACTACCTTGTTTTTGTTATTCCTTCTGCGTTTATACACCAAGAATTAGAAAAATTAAAGGCCTCCCTTGATGGGAAGGTTATTATATCTGCCATAAAGGGTATCGTGCCAGAAAGCAGTTTGATTGTTGGAGAACACTTTAACACCTACCTAAACGTTGCTTTTGATGATATCGGGGTAATATCTGGCCCTTGTCATGCAGAAGAAGTAGCCCTTGAGCGTTTGTCTTATCTTACCATTGCGTGTGCAGATGACACAAAAGCAGCTATAGTTTCCAATCATCTAAGTTGTGACTACATAAAATGTAAGATAAGTGATGATGTTATAGGAACAGAGTATGCCGCAATGCTCAAAAATATTTATGCAATTGCTGCCGGTATTGCTCATGGGTTAGGTTATGGAGATAATTTCCAGAGTGTACTGATGAGTAACGCCATTAGAGAAATGAAACGCTATGTAAAAAAGGTTCATAAAATGAAACGTGATATTAATGGCTCAGCTTATTTGGGAGACTTGTTGGTAACAGGATATTCTGTTTTTAGTAGAAATAGAATGTTTGGAAACATGATTGGTAAAGGATATACTGTAAAGAGCGCCCAGCTGGAAATGAGCATGGTGGCAGAAGGATATTATGCAACAAAAAGCGCATATATTTTAAATAATAACAAAACAGAAAACAAGGCAAAAACACCAATCATTAATGCTATCTATGGCATATTATATGAAAACAAAGAGCCTAAAAAAGTCTTTAAAAAACTTACAGATAAATTAAGTTAACTCCTGCTTGCTATAAAAATCCTCTCCCTACTATAGCGCAAGTATTCCTTTTTGAGGCATCACCGGGATAGTTGTCATTTTATTTCCTTGGATGGTATTTCTAGGAAACTCAAAGCGTTTGTCATACATCTTATTTTCAAGAAAATAAGTGATGGTGAAAAAATTGTCTAAGCCAAATACGCTCTCGTCTATATATTCGATTTTTGCAAACCCCTTGGCAGGTATGATTTGTACGGTTTTGCGCATTGCGGCCGTCATTTTCTTTTCTGTGTACCCCTGTGCTATAATCAAGACGGTTTCAATTGGAACTTTGTTATCATTAATGATGTATATGTTCCAGTCGTGGGTGTTGTAATCTTCATTTAACTCAAACACTGCGGCTACGTATACACCCTTAACCTCAGGGATATCAATATCTTTTTTCAAGAACTTTTTTTTTAACCTAGTTAATCTGCACTCTTAAATTGCTGTAAAAAACGAACATCATTTTCACTAAACATACGTATGTCCGGAATTTGATGCAATAACATTGCAATACGATCTATCCCCATACCAAAGGCAAAACCACTGTAAATCTCAGGGTCTATTCCACAATTTTTTAGCACATTAGGATCTACCATACCACAGCCCATTATTTCAAGCCAACCAGTTCCTTTGGTGATTTTGTAATCAGTTTCAGTTTCAAGACCCCAATACACATCCACCTCAGCGCTAGGTTCAGTAAACGGAAAATAAGAAGGGCGTAACCTAATTTTAGATTTTCCAAACATTTCAGTGGTAAAAAACTCAAGGGTTTGTTTTAAATCTGCAAAACTCACACCTTTATCTACATATAGACCCTCTACTTGATGAAAGAAGCAGTGAGAACGGGCAGAAATAGCCTCATTTCTAAACACTCTCCCAGGGGAGATGGTTCTAATGGGTGGCTGATTGTCTTCCATATAGCGCACCTGTACAGAACTTGTGTGGGTGCGAAGCAAAATATCTGGATTGGTTTGCACAAAAAAGGTGTCCTGCATATCTCTAGCTGGATGGTATTCTGGCAAATTTAAAGCAGTAAAATTATGCCAGTCATCTTCAATTTCTGGTCCCTCACTAACATTAAAACCTATGTTAGAAAAAATACTTGTAATCTTGTTTTTTACGATAGATATAGGATGTCTTGAACCCAGTGTAATAGGGGCTCCTGGACGTGACAAATCACCATAGACCCCAGAAGTTTCTTGAGTCATATCAATAGCAACCTTAAGGCTGTTTACTTTTTCTTGTGCTGCATTTTTTAAGGTATTAATAGCTTGACCAAATTCTTTTTTTTGGTCATTACTAACGTCCTTAAATGCCGCAAAAAATTCTTTTAATAGTCCCTTACTACCCAAGTATTTAATTCTAAAATCTTCTACCTGGGTAAGTGTGGTAGCAGAAAAAGCTTCTACTTGTGTAATATGTTCTTTAATCTTATCTATCATAATATAACATTCAAGACCACAAAACTACAGAAAGTACTTCACATACGATTGCAAATTTGTGGTAATAGTTGCAGGGGTTTTGATTATTGTATGACTTCTTTTTCTAAGAAATATTGAACAATCGCATCTTTCATTAATACAGTTTGTTCTCCGGCCTTTAAAGGGGGTAATTGTTCAAGTATTTTATAATGAGGCCACCCTGCAGCATCAAAATACTCAAACTCATAATATCCAAAGGGCTCGAGCAAACGACAAATGGCAATATGCATTAGGTTTACTTTTTCGTCTTTTTTAAATTTTTTATG